>DATDFI010000293.1:0-4007 GCA_036522695.1 Bacteroidia bacterium
GATGCTGATGCTGAAAGAAGGCGTGTTCATGGCGTGTGGGTTTTAGTGAACGTGGTTGGCGGTTTAGTGAGTTTTCACTAAAGATGCCGGGGCCGGCCGGATTCCATAAAGGCTTCATAAAAAAATTCGGCCCGGTCGGGAAAAGCGCCTCATTTGCCGATAACCTTTCAACAGTAACTGCGTAAAAATTTCCCCACCCGCTTATTGGGTTATCTTTGTAAAAATGGCCAGGATACTGTTGATCTTATTGTTTAGTGCGCTTTGCTGCGGGCAGGCTCGCGGGCAGCAAGTGCCACCTGCCCCATTGGCGGCCGGTGATAGTCTTAAGAAGGACAGCCTGGTGACCCGGACAAAGGCCGATACCATTATTGATCTTGCAAAAACTTTTTTAGGGACGAGGTATTGTTACGGCAGCTGCTCACCCAAAAACGGCTTCGACTGCTCGGGCTTCGTGTATTATGTATTCAAGGAAAATGGAGTGCTATTGCCACGCTCTTCTTACGAGATGGGAAAATTCGGGAAGCAGGTGCCCCTTAGCGAATGCCGCAAAGGAGATATCATACTTTTCAGGGGGCCTAACCTTAAGGTGAAAGGGATAGGACACGCTGCTTTGATCATATCGGAACAAGGTCAGCCCGTGCGTTTCATCCATAGTTCATCCAACACCAAATCCGGGGGAGTGATCATTTCCTCGTACGATGAGTCGAGCTACTATTCGAAAAGGTTTGTGAAGGTGATAAGGGTATTGTAAAATAGTTTATAGTTTATAGTTCATAGTTTGCAGTACAGCTTGATCGCGCTACGGGTTTTGGTCAATCCATCCCAAGGTTCTGCGGTTTCCCGAAGGTGGTATTCAAAGACGCGACTTGCTCGGTTGGTTTAATATTTATTTCTTGTTTTGGGCTCATTTCATTTTAGTGACTTCATTCTGTACGGTCTTTGCAATTATTCCCAACTATAAACTATATTCTACAATTCCTTCGCCTTATTCCAGTACACATCCATTTCTTCCAGCGTCATTTCATCCAGCCTTTTCCCGGCTTTTGAGGCTTCGCTTTCGAGATATTGGAAACGCTTTATGAATTTTTTGTTGGTCCGCTCCAGCGCATCTTCAGGATTCACACCTACGAAACGCGCATAGTTGATGAGGGAGAACATTACATCACCCAGTTCGCTTTCTATTTTTTCAAGTGATGCCTTTTGGTCCACCTCGGCCTTCAGTTCGCCCAATTCCTCCTGCACCTTTTCCCACACCTGCTCGGGTTTTTCCCAATCAAACCCCACCGCGCGGGCCTTCTCCTGTATGCGCGAGGCCTTCACCACCGAGGGAAGAGAGACCGGCACACCGGCCAAAACGGATTTGAATCCTTCACCCGTCAGGCTATCCTTCTCCTTGAGCTTTATCTTCTCCCAATTTTCCTTTACCTGCTGCTCGTTCTCCACTTTAACATCTCCGTAAATGTGCGGGTGGCGCGTAATGAGTTTATCGCAGAGTGAATTGCACACATCGGCTATATCAAAGTCTTTAGTCTCCGAAGCGATGCGCGCGTAAAAAACGATGTGAAGTAAAATATCGCCCAGCTCTTTTTTTATTTTTTGCATGTCCTTTTCCAGGATGGCATCGGTGAGCTCGTAGGTCTCTTCGATGGTCAGGTGCCGCAGCGAATCGATCGTTTGTTTCTTATCCCATGGACATTTTTCCCGCAATTCGTCCATAATGACCAATAAACGTTCGAAGGCTTTCAGTTTCTCATTCATACTCTTATGTTTTGCTCAAAGGTAACACCTGCAGGCAGATATTTTTTAACTTTGTTAGCCTACGAAAAGATGAGAAAAAAAGTCCGGATCCTGCTCTGCTTCCTGCTGCTTTACCTGGTCCGTCCCGTTGCTTCACAAACGGTGAACACTGATTATTTCCTTTCGGGCAACCTGCATTACGGGTTCATCATCCCGCATCACGGCAGCCTGATGTACCTCATTAACGGGCATACCCCGGGTATGGGGTTCACGTATACACGTCCTACACACGGTGAAAAAAAGTGGCAGCGTGATTACCATTACCCCGAGATCGGGCTCACTTTCTTTTACATCAGCTTCGGAAATCCCCAAATGCTGGGGAGCGGAATTTCCGTTTATCCCTTCATCAACTTTCACGTTACGCACAACCGCAGGCTCGATCTCCGCTTCAAGGCCATACTGGCCCCCGCACCCGGTTTCGTGACTAAAAAATTCGACCGGCTTGAAAATCACAAGAACACCGTGCTGGGCACGCACGTTAACGGCTACGCAGGCTATCGTTTGATCGCGATCATCCCGGTAGGGAAAAACCTGAGACTGGAAACAGGGATCGGCATTTCACATTTTTCGAACGGTGGAACACGCCTGCCAAACCTCGGCATCAATATTCCCACTGCTGAATTGGGTCTTGCGTATCATTTCAACAATAAGAACGTACAATTGATCCCCGATACTTCAGGCAAGAGCGGGAAACAAAACTCTTTCTCGTTCCATGCTTCCACAGGATTCACCAGCATTAATCCACCGGGACAAAAGGAATATCCTGCATATAATCTTTCTGCCCAGTTCGAGCGGCAGGTGAGCAACAAAAGCAAATGGCTTGCGGGAACCGATCTTGTTTTTAACTCTTCGCATCTTGCGGAATACCGCAGCGACACCATTGTACATCTCCACAGCGATCTTCAAAACCTGCAGTGGGGTATTAAGGGCGGTTACGAGCTTGTCATGGGACAACTGAGTTTCCCAATGGAAATGGGCATTTACCTTTACTCCATCAATACGGATGATCGTTTATTTTTTCACCGGCTCGGTATCCGGTATCACTTCAACGAACACTGGAGCGCAGCTGTTTGTTTGAAATTACACTGGGCCAATGCTTCCTATTTCGAATGGGGCGTGGGCTACAACATTAAAGCAGGCAAAAAAAAATGACGTTCAAAAGAATGACCCGTGTGGTATTGGCCCTGGCCCTGGCGCCCCAGTTTTTTTCCTGCAAAAAAGAAAACCGCTGGGACCTGTTCAAGCGCACTGGCGAGATGACGCTTGAGTCTCGCACACTCGACCCTTTCACGGATATTACCATTGGCAGCAACAAGATCAATGTTATTATTACCCAGGACAATGCTTTTGATGTAAAGGTGCAGGCAGGGCGAAATCTTTTATCGAATATCACCACCGAGGTCCGTAATGGCAGGCTTTACATCGATGACCATAACAAATGCAATTTCGCCCGCAGTTATAAATACCCCATCAATGTTTTCATCCACATGCCTAAGCTCAATCACATTTTTCATGACGGGGCCGGAAATATCAGCAGCACGAATACGTTGGTAAGCGATACCATCGATGTGATCACCAAGAGCGCGGGCGATGTAACGCTGGATGTGAATTGCTACCGCATGTCGGTGCACATGCACAGTGTGGCGGATATCACGGTCACAGGTACCTGCAACGACAACATCTGCTATGCTACAGGATACGGCTATTACCACAGCAGGGGGCTGGCAAGCGACTATTGCTGGGTATGGGCCAAAACCACCGGTGAGATCTACGTGAGTGTGAACAGCCTTTTCCAGGTGAACATACAGAGCGTGGGAGATGTGTTTTATACGGGCAATCCCACCGTGCAGGATGTGCATGTGGGCACGGGTAAACTCGTAAAGGAATAATGGAGTGATTGTTGATGTAATATTTTTACTCTCGAAGCGTTTTATGGTCAACCTCTTTTTTGCATGATATGTACAGATCCATTTTAAGCGTATTGTGTCTTCTTTTTATCGTTCTGCAAGGCTTTTCGCAGAAGAAAAAGAAGGATGACAACAATTCGAAAGATGATTATGTTTCGGGCGAGAATACACTCGTTTACAATGATCACGTATATAAAAAAAATATTGCCACCGTTCAGCTCCATCGCACCGACCTGGAATGGTCCTCGCCCATCATCTCTTTAAATTCGAACATCAAGCTTCAATTGAGTTTTGATGATCTTG
>DATDFI010000294.1:0-3079 GCA_036522695.1 Bacteroidia bacterium
ATATGGCGGGTGATACGGTGACCAAGGTGCAGGTAGTGAGAGAATTCCTGGATCGAAATCCCGGTCGTTACGAAACGGTGACAGCCCTGTTACCCACCTGCCCGTTCCGTACAGCGAAGCACGTGAAAGAAGCGTTCGGGCTTTTCCGCTCCAACCCTGAGGTTCCATTCCTGGTGGGGGTCACCGAATATGAATTTCCAATACAACTTGCCCTAACCCCGGTCGATGATCTTGTAATGGAAATGACTTTCGAAGGAGGATATTCCACTACCCGCAGCCAGAATATTGAAAAACGTTACCATCCTAATGGGGCAATGTATATTGCAACGGTGGAAGCTTTTATGCAAAAGGGAACATTTTTTAACGAGCGCATGCTGGCTTACCGCATGTCGGTCATTCGTTCTTTCGATATCGATTATCCGTACCAGTTTGAAATAGCAGAGATACTTGCCAAGCAAATCGACAAACATGAATAGATTCATTGAAAAAGTCACAGGTCCGGTGATTCCTTTGCCCACTCCTTTCACTTCGTCCTTTGAAGTGGACCATGAAGCGCTGTACAGCTATGTTCAGTTCCTGGTTTCAAACGGCATTTCCAACGTGATGACCACCGTAGGTACCAGCCGGTTCAATCTTTTGTCGGAATCGGAAGTGAAAAAAGTAAATGAAACCGTGGTAAAAGCCGCAGATGGAAAGGCCATCACCATAGTGGCAAATCCCACTACCGGGGGGACGGCCAGTGCGGTGGATTTTGCACGCCATGCCGAAAAGATAGGTGCCGACCTTTTTCTCGCCTATTACCCCGAGCGTTATTATGGTGAGGAAAATACATTTCAATATTTTAAAACGATTCATGATTCGGTGGGCATAGGGATATTGATCCACGAGATGCCTATGCGCAACGGTATGGGCGGAGGCAATGTTCAATACTCGATATCCTTACTCGAGCGGCTTATGGAGCTGAAGAATATAGTTGGAGTTAAAGAAGAGGCGCTGGATGCCGAGTACAGTAATAAAGTGGTGGCAGCATTAAAGGATAAAGCGGTGATTATTGGCGCAGGTGGCGGCATGAGCCGTTATTTCCTCCGGGACCACGACCTGGGGTCCAAGGCATTCCTGGGGGGACTCGGTAATTTTTCACCCCGCCTCGAATTGGATTTTTTTGAAGCCATGATGAAGGGGGACAGGGAAAAGGCTGGCCGGATCGTGAACGAGATCGAGCTTCCGTATTTCAATAAAGTAGTGCCGATCGGGTGGCATCCCGCTCTTAAGATCGCGCTAAACCTCAAAGGGCTCATAAAGGAATTTGAGCGGCCGCCCATGAAGCAGCCTGGGGCAACTGACAGGGAGCTGGTGAGTGAGGCGCTACGCGCCAATGGATGGTTATAGTTGACCAACCTTAGCCCTTCGCACGATGCTCTTCAACTCTTTCGAATTCCTCGTTTTTTTTCCTGTAGTTACACTTCTGTATTTCCTGCTTCCACATAAGGCAAGATGGCTCATGCTCCTTTGCGCCAGTTGCTATTTCTATATGTTTTTTGTTCCCGTATACATCCTTATACTCGCGTTCACTATAGTTGTCGATTATTTTGCAGGAATTCTTCTCGAAAGATCCCAAGGCAGAAAAAGGAAGGTGCTGTTGGTGGCCAGTATCGTTTCAAATGTAGGGGTACTGGCCCTGTTCAAATACTACAATTTTTTCAATGCAAACCTGGGTGTTTTATTGGGTTCTTTCGGGGCACACAACCCATTGCCTTACCTGGATATCCTGCTCCCCATCGGGCTTTCGTTCCATACCTTCCAGGCGATGAGTTACACTATCGAGGTGTATCGCGGCCACCAACGTGCCGAGCGACATTTCGGTATTTATGCACTATACGTGATGTTTTACCCGCAATTGGTAGCAGGCCCGATCGAGAGACCCCAAAACCTGCTGCACCAATTTCACGAAGAACATTGTTTCCATTATGCCCGTGTGGTTGAAGGTTTGCGTCTTATGCTGTGGGGATTGTTCAAGAAGATCGTAGTGGCCGATCGACTTGCCGTTTACGTGGGCGAAGTTTATGATCATCCCGGGCATTATCACGGCTTACCCGTTTTGATCGCCTCTTACTTTTTTGCGATACAGATCTATTGTGATTTTTCAGGATACTCTGATATTGCGTTGGGAGCCGCCAGGGTCATGGGGTTTAAACTCATGCAGAATTTTAATTTTCCTTATTTCTCAAGATCTATCAGGGAGTTTTGGGGTCGATGGCATATTTCGTTGTCGACCTGGTTCCGTGATTACCTGTACATACCTCTGGGAGGAAACAGGGTCTCAGAGTGGCGTTGGATGTTTAACCTGCTTATCGTTTTCCTGGTAAGCGGGCTTTGGCATGGGGCGAAATGGACCTTCTTGATCTGGGGCTTCCTGCATGGAATTTACCTGGTAATTGAGATTCTATTTAATAAAGTGAGGATCTTGCAACGGGTCGCTGAAAAACCCCTCTTGCAACCTTTTCGCCTGCTTATCACGTTCCACCTGGTGGTGCTGGGATGGATATTTTTCAGGGCTAATAGTACACATGATGCGTTCTCTATCATTCGTAATATTTTTGATTTTGGCGGACCATCTCATGGATTATTAGTGGGAAATGCAGCCGGGCCTTTTCTCTCCATGAAGGGCATTGCCTATTCTATGGGCATGATCTTATTGCTCGTGCTGTTGGACCTTATCGCAACAAAAAGATCGCTTGCTGAAAGGGCCGGCCTTCTTCCGCAGCCCGTTCGTTGGGCTACTTATTATGCATTCATCTTTGTCATAATTTTTCTGGGAAATTATACAGGGAAAATGGACTTTATTTATTTCCAATTCTAGCTCCGGCATGAAAAGATTCTTGTTCAAGTCTTTCCTTTTTATGACCCCTATTCTCTGCTGGATCGGTTTTGTCGAATACCGTCTTGGCGAAGTCAGGAACAGCTATAATCAAAAGCGGGAATTCTTTGAAAGGAACCTTGCCAATACCGAAGTACTGGTATTAGGCTCTTCGCAGGCCTTGTATGGGATCGACCCCGATCGTTTCTCTATACCGGGTTT
>DATDFI010000295.1:0-2303 GCA_036522695.1 Bacteroidia bacterium
GCAAAAGGATTTTTTTGCAGGCCAACATTATTTTTGAATGCTTCGCAATCGCATCGCATCGTACAGGAAGAGATCTTCGGGCCGGTGCTGGCCGTTCAAACTTTTCGAACCGTGGAGGAAGTGATCGAGAAGGCTAACAATATTCCGTACGGTCTCTCAGCAGGGGTGTGGACGGACAAAGGCTCCAGGATTTTTAATATGACCGGGAAATTGCGCGCGGGTGTGGTGTGGGCCAATACCTATAATAAGTTCGATCCTGCTTCACCTTTTGGCGGATATAAGGAGAGCGGCTTTGGGCGCGAGGGCGGTCTGCACGGGCTGATGCCGTATTTGAAAATGTGATTTTTTGGGAGCATTCTCCATTGAGAAAAGAGCGTTGGCTTTTGTTTATCTTTAAACCCTTTACCGGTTGCAATGTCAAGAACTGAGATTCTAAAAACGTATAAGATCTACATCGGTGGACAATTCCCCCGCACCGAGTCCGGGCGTTATTACCCGCTGAAGAATAAAAAAGGCGAAACGCTGGCAAATATTTGTTTCTCATCACGCAAGGATCTCCGTAACGCGGTTGTGGCAGCGCGCGGGGCGTTTGCCGGCTGGAGTTCAAGGGCCGCATTCAATCGCTCACAAATTTTATATCGCATTGCCGAAATGCTCGAGGGTCGCAAAGCGCAATTCATTTCCGAATTGATGCTGCAGGGGTCGAATAAAATGGATGCAGTTAAGGAAGTTACACTTAGCATCGACCGTATCGTTCACTACGCAGGCTGGTGCGATAAATACCAGGCCTTATTCAGCTCGGTGAACCCCGTTGCTTCTTCTCACTTTAATTTTTCGGTGCCGGAGCCTGCCGGGGTGGTAAGCATCATCGCCCCGCAGGAGAATTCGCTCATAGGGTTGGTCTCAACGGTGATGCCGGTGATCGCTGGAGGGAATACCTGCGTGGTCCTCGCTTCTGAAAACAAACCTTTGTGCGCGGTGTCGCTGGCAGAGGTTTTAAATTCTTCGGACCTTCCAGGTGGCGTGGTGAATATCCTCACGGGCAAGGTGGAGGAGTTACTCTCCCATTTTTCTTCGCACATGGATGTGAATGCCATCATTTATTGCGGAGATCAAAAGGAAGGAGTGAAGTCAGTGAAAGAGAATGCTTCTCTCAATGTGAAGAGGGTTTTCATTCGCAATGAGAACTGGATGAACGTGGAAGCGCAAGATCCGTATCTCATCCTCGATACCCAGGAAATAAAAACAACCTGGCATCCCATTGAGAACATTGGCTCGGCAAAGGCCGGTTATTAGAGCCCAACTACAACTTCAGTCCGTGAATAAGCTATGGAGAAACTATTAGTAACAACCATTACAGCCGCTCTTCGTGCCGGTGACGAGATCATGAAGGTCTATAAATCTGATTTTACTGTAGAGCTTAAGCTCGACCATTCTCCTCTCACCCAGGCGGATAAAAATGCCCACCGTGTGATCAAGGAAACCCTGGCCGGAACACACATCCCTATTCTCAGTGAAGAGAACCGGGAAGAGGAATTTGTTTATGCGTTGCGCAAAAAATGGGAACGCCTCTGGATCGTGGATCCTCTCGATGGAACAAAGGAGTTTGTGAAGAAGAACGGGGAGTTCACGGTGAATATCGCGTTGGTGGAGGACCAAAAACCGGTGCTGGGTGTGATCTACCAACCAGTAACACGTGTAATGTATTTTGCTGCAAAAGGAATGGGTAGTTTTCGCAAGCAGATCATGCACATCGAAAATTCATCACCGGATGCGATCATTGCCAGCGCGCAACGCCTCCCGCTGCGTCCGCTGCCCCGCAATTACACGGTGGTGGCGAGCCGTTCGCATATCAATAATGAAACACAGAGATTCATTGATGACCTGCGCAAAACACATCCCGACCTTGAACTGATCAATGGAGGCAGCTCACTTAAATTTTGCCTGGTGGCCGAGGGCAGTGCGGATATCTACCCCCGCTTCGGTCCAACCATGGAGTGGGATACCGCAGCCGGCCAGGCCATCGCTGAACTGGCGGGTAAGCAGGTGATCGACCATGTAACGCGTAAACCCATCACTTACAACCGGGCCAACCTGCTCAATAACGGTTTTACCGTATCCTGAAAGACCTTGACTGCCGCGTTTTTCGGGACTTCTGAAAAATATTTTCAAAATAAATTTGCTTTGCGTTATAAAAGGAACATATATTTGTCGCCACGATTTTAAACAATGAATACACACAACACATTTTACTTCATCTATTTTTACCCGGGTTCCTCGATGGGATTCCGCAATGGAGTATT
>DATDFI010000296.1:0-12345 GCA_036522695.1 Bacteroidia bacterium
ACCTACATTAAAGATCAATTCAATCTTGTAAAACCCGTTACCATTGGACTTGCGGTAGATCCTCCCGGTGCGGGAACCATCCAGATCAGCACCATTGTTCCCGATTCACTTCCCTGGAGCGGAATTTATTTTGACGGTGTACCCGTTACGATGACGGTGAATGCCAATGCCGGTTACAAATTCCAGTACTGGAAATGTAATTCCGCTTTTACAGGTGAGAACGACAGCATTTCCATTACGCGCGATGTGCATGCGGACGATACGTTCACGGCATACTTCCGTTCGCTTGAGCTCAACTTCAGTGTTTCACCCAATCCCTTCGGCAACAGCGTAACATTTACATACGAGCTGCCGGAAGATGCGCAGGCCTCACTTAAAATTTACAATGTGCTGGGCCAAAAAGTTGCGGAGGTGATCACACCCGATCAATTCACCAAAGCAGGAAGTTATTCCATCACGCTCAACCCCGACCAATACACCCTGGCATCGGGCGTGTATTTTGCAGAATTCAAAGCGGGGGATTACAGCAAGGTCATCAAGATCGTTCGCGCAAGGGAATAAAAAACCCCGCAGGCTGACCAGGAATGTGTACCCGCGGGGTTGCCGCCCAAAAACCGGCAATTGTCCTTATTTCATTTTCATTTGAAATTCCAGGATTATCCTTTGTCCACTTTAAAATATCCGGCCACACACACGAATAGACGCACCTACAAAAATTTTGGTTGGAAATTGCTTTAAACTTCGGAAACAACGCACCTGCCCGGCCTCTTTTTACCGGCTGAACGGCCACGGGCGGGCGACAAAGCTCTCCCTTCGGATTCCAACCCTTTTTAACGTATCTTCGTCTGTATAATACAAATCCATGAAAAACTGTTCTGCCCCAATGAAATCTGTTTTAAAAACCTCGTTGATCATTTGCATTCTTGCCCTTGCCTCCTGCGGCAAAAAGTGGAAGGAACCCACGCAGGTCACTTTTCGTGCGCAGCTTGCTAATTCCGGCTCCGGCCCCGTGCATTTTACTTCCGGTTCCATCGTGCTTGATAAGGTGACCTTCACCGGGGAGCGCGAGCAAGGCGAGAACCATGTAAACATCGAAAAGCCATTTGAACCCGTTCAACTGCCGCTCGAGAATAACAGCTCCGGTTATGGAGTTTCGCTGGATGTTCCGCAAGGCACTTACAACGATATTGATATTACCATTGAGACCAACAGCCAATTGAACGGCTCCTGCATTCTGCTCACAGGATATTACATCAATTCGAACAATGACAGCATTTGTGTGCAGTTCAATTTCAAGGCAAGTGATCAGTACAAGATCAAGGCGAAACCTTCTGGCGGCAAATCAGAGATCGTTTTGGTTTCTGGCGACCCCACTTCCTGCGTGATCATGGCCGACCCGGGATATTGGTTCGGTGCTTTGAGCAACAGCATGCTTGACCAGGCCCATGTGAGCTGGCAAACCGGGCAACTGCCGACCATTTTCATTAATAACAGCCAGAACATTGATCTTTACCAGGCCATCGTGAACCGGCTCAGTGCAGGAACACAAGCCATTTTCAATTAACGCCCAAAAAACTGACCGGCATGCAACTTTCCGAAACCGAATTGGTCCAGGGTTGCCTGAACAACGACCGCTCCTGCCAGGAGATGCTTTACAAAAAGTATTCTTCTTCCATGTTCGGTATTTGTCTCGGTTACGCCAAGGACCGCGATGATGCAAAAGATATTTTGCAGGAAGGATTCATCAAGATCTTCGGCAACCTGAAAAATTTCAAGGGTGGCAGCCTCGAAGGGTGGATCAGGCGCATCATCACGCACACCGCCATTGATTTTTACCGCAAAAAAGTGCGCATGCAGAATACCGTGGATGTGGAAGAGGTGCACGACCTTGCCGTGGATGTAAGTGTGCTGGAAGAACTTGGAGCGAAGGACCTGCTCATGCTTATGCGCCAGTTGCCCGAGGGAGCCAAACTTATTTTCAATCTTTATATTGTTGAAGGATATACGCATAAAGAGATCGCAGAGATGCTGGGCGTTACCGAAGGGACTTCCAAATCACAATTCTCGCGCGCCAAACATTTATTGCAGAACCTCATCAGTAAATTACATGAAGAACGCACGGTGAAACCTGCCGTATCCGGAAAATGAACGAGGAAGAACTCAGGAACTGGTATCGTAACAACTTCAATAAGCTGAAGGAAGAACCTCCTGCCGGGGTGTGGAAGAACATTGCCGACAACCTGGAGTTCCAGGATGGCTTTAAGAATAATTTCAATAAACTCAACGAAGAACCGCCTGCCGAAGTATGGCAGAATGTTTCCAACCAGCTCGATTTCCAGGACTGGTATAAGAACACTTTTAACAAGCTGCAGGAAGAACCTCCTGCCGAAGTGTGGGAGAATGTTTCGAATGGACTCGATGTAAAGGATGTTTGGAACAATGTGAGCGGAAGGCTGGATGTGATCGCGCGAAGGAAACAGGTCACGCGCTGGCTGGCGTATGCCGCTTCGGCATTGCTGCTTTTGATCGGTGGAACATGGCTGCTCAACCCCGGTTCAGCTCCGAACGAGGGAAAAACGCTGGCAGCGCTGGATCGTGCAGCCGATCATCTTATCGTTTATCACAATGCCGGTAAAAACACAAGCAAGGACCGCTCCCATGACCATAATAATTCCACCCCTGATTCCAATAACAGCGGGAAGAATTACGCCTACAACGGAAACAATTCAACTGATCACAACAGCAATAACTCAAACCCTGTGAACGATCCTCATTCGGGAAATAATTCTGCAGACAGAGGCGATCACAAAAACAATTCTCCGGATAAAAGCCATAGCGGTGATCATTCTTACGATAAGAACCATAACAAAGGTGGAACAATCCCTCATCAAAAAGATAAGAAGAAGTACGATCACCCGGGTAATAATGGCACCAAAGGAGGCAAATGGACTTCACATTACGATGCTTCCGGCAACCCCGAAGATCCCGGTACGAAAAGGAACAACAAGCCCGGTGGCGATCTCCCTGTAACGCCTGTTCCGCTGGATCTTATCGATCTTTACCCGGTATACGTTTCGGTGAACATGCCTTACGCAAACCTGCATGATACAGGCTTTTTACCGAACCAGGACGGTGTTGACGGGAAAAGCCTGGGGCTGGATGACGACTCGCCTTTCCACGGATTTTACGGGGGCTTGTCCTTTACTTATAGTAACACCTGGCTACTTAACAAACGTACCATCACCGCTTATTCCCGCACCAACCTTACCCAGGCCAATGTGCATCTCACCCACGCGTTCGGCTTCTCGGCAGGTTATAACTTCAGCCAGAAATTCGGGGTACAGATGGATTGTTACCTCCGCTCCGTGCTCGGTCAAACCTATCATGTATATGACGAAGGACAATTCGGGGAAAAGAAAACAGAATTCTTTTACCGCCAGGTCGATCTCTCGGCACACTTACGGAAAGAACGTACTTTCTTCACTTCTGTTCCTTCGGCACGCAATCTCATCCTCGGGCTGAACATGATGGGATTGCACTCGGCCACCGAAACCCTGCACGATACCATCACCGAGATCACGAATAATTATTCGCGTTACGACCTGGGCCTTCACCTCGGCTATGGTTACGAGCTGATGGTGATGAAAAATCTTGTGGTCTCCGCTTCGCTCACGGGCAACCTCGGCCTGCTTAATATTTACAAAGGCGATTCGAATGAACCCGGCAGTTTCCGCAAAACGTTTAATGCCACACTTGGCGTGAATGCCGGAATCCGTTACATCTTCAGGGGAAAAAAGGGAGACCATTCCTGACCCGGCCATCAAAAGGAACAAATTTTGCATATAATAAAGCGGCATCGCTGGTGAAGCACCAACAGGCCGCTTTTTCTGTGTTTGAGATGGACATCAATAGGAACCGGTACAAAAACGATAAAAAGACAGTGTCATTTTATCCACAAACGAGGCAGCTTTTTTCCTCGGTCCTGGCGCTATCGGCCGATTTAGGAATTAACCATTTCTTAAAATACATTAAATTAGCCGCTTCAGATCCCATACCTCAAAAAACATTTACTATGAAACACCCATTATTCAAACTCTTTTTACTTGCCGTGATCATCACTATCGCATCCTGCGCCAAAGGTCCGGGCGAGGGCGGGAAATCCACTATCCATGGCAAGGTCACCATCATCAATTACAACAGCTCCTTTACCACCGTGCAGGCCACCTACCCGGCACAGGGTGAAAGCGTTTACATTGTTTATGGTGACGACCGCACTTACGGCAACAGCGTAAAAACGAATTATGACGGCACCTATGAATTTCCGTACCTGCGCCCGGGCAAATACACCATTTTTGCTTATGAAAAGGACACCGTTAAGTACCTGAACGGGGTGCCCAGCCAGGCCGGCAGCGTGGTGGCTTCTAAAACACACGAGGTGATACAAACCGTGGAAATAAGTGATAAAAAACAGGACGTTGAAGCCCAGGAAATGATCCTGGTGAAGTAATATCAAGAACGATGAGAAACGCGATCACCTTGTTACTGGCCTCCGCTTGCTTTGTGGCTCAAGCCCAGAGTAAAAAAGAGATAAAGACCAATAAGATCAAATCCACCACCGAGTATACCATTCAAATGGTAGACGGGAAGGAAGTGAACTGGAAAAGTTGCTACCTCGTGTTCGACAAGGAAGGGAACACCACGGAGAAAACGGATTTTATGCAGGATGGCAGCGTGAAGAAAAAGAATACCGCCAAGTTCGATTCGAAAGGGAATAAGATAGAAGAGACCAACTACGTGGTGAAAGAAGATAAAAAGCCCGAAGAAAAACCGGAAGGAAAAAATACGAAGACCGTTTCCAAATACAATTCAGGGAACGACAAGGTGGAAGAAGTGGTGATGGATGCCACCAGCGGCAAACAACTGAAAAAGTCGCAGATCTCCTACAATTCCAATGGCGACAAAACCACCGAGGTTCATTTTGACGGGGACAATAAGCTGGTGAAAAAAGAAGTGTACACTTACGACAAGAAGGGATTGAAAATAGAGCACAAAGTGTACGATGGGAACAATACCCTTATTGAAGGTAAGAAATACGTATACCAATTCTGAGCATCATGTGGGAAGAGCGGATAATAAGGACCTTGTCGGAATTCCAACCCATTACTTTACAGGAAATGGATGGTGTGCAGCTGATGGACCGCACGGACACCAAGTTCGTTTTCCCCATCCGCGAGCTACCCGCCATCCTGGAAGCCGTGAAACCTTTTTACCGGTCCCTTGAAGTGAGCGGCACCCGCATGAGTAAATACGAAACGCTTTATTACGACACGCACGACCTCGAATTATACAGCCGCCACCATTGCGGTAAAATGAACCGCTACAAAATACGTGCACGCAAATATGTTGAATCGAACCTTCATTTTTTCGAGGTGAAGTATAAGAACAACAAGGGCCGCACCATCAAGGACCGCATCAGAACAAAAGAGATCGAAACGGTATTGAGCGAGGCCTCCAAACAATTACTTACGCAAAAAACCACGCTCTCACCCGAAGCGCTCCGGGCTACCATCTGGGTTAATTATTCCCGTATCACGCTGGTGAATAAATTTTCGAGCGAGCGGCTCACCATCGATGTAGGGTTGCACTTTATGATGGGGGAGAAAAAAGTGGATATGGGCAACCTCGTGATCGCGGAAGTGAAACAGGACAAGGCCAACTCGCTTTCACCCATCATTGAAGTCATGAAGGCCAAACGCATCAAGGAAGGTTCCATCAGCAAATATTGTTTCGGTATCATTTCCATGTTCGATACAGTACGCAAGAATAATTTCAAAGAGAAGATCAAGGCCACCCTAAAAATAAAAGAAGCCGCTTAAAACGAATACTTATGTTCCACACCCGAAATTCCATATTCAAGTTCCTGCTTTTGCTGGTGCTGCTTGCACCCGCTCCCACCATTGTTCACGCCCAGGACTCCACCGATACGGAGCAAACCAATCCCGATAAAAAGAAGAAGAAAGGAAAAACCGAGGTGGATGCACCCGAAGAAGCCGGGGATTTTTTCCAGTTCAGGATGGATAAACTTTCGTTCACTTTTTTCATGCGTTTGCTGATCGACCTGGTGTCCATGTTCATCCTGATCGGTCTCATCTATTATCCCAATTACAACAAGAAGGATTTCTTCTTTACTTTTTTCATGTTCAACCTGGTGATGTTCTTCATCACGTACCTGCTTAACAAAGTGCAGTTGTCTACCGGGGCAGCCTTCGGCCTGTTCGCGGTGTTCTCGCTGCTGCGTTATCGTACAGAGGACATCTCCGCCAAGGACATGACCTACCTCTTTTGCGTGATCGCGTTGGGACTGGTAACGGCCGTGAACAAAGGAAATCTTTTCGAGATATGCGTGATCAATGCAATGATGATCTTCATGGCCTTCCTGCTTGATGGTAACCTGATCCTGCGCCAGGAAATGATCAAGAACGTACAGTACGACAATATAGAAATGATCAAGCCGGAGAATCATGCCGCGCTTATCGCAGACCTGAAAAAGCGGACCGGGCTCGATATTCACAAGATCAGCATCGGCCGTGTGGATTATTTGCGCGACACCGCCAACGTAAAGATCTATTATTATGAGCCCCGCAAATCGAGCCAGGTCAACATTAACGACAACAGCTCCGATTCATCTTCAAGCGCATAAGCAACGGTATAAAAATTAAGGAGAACACAAAAGTGAAACACAAATACAAAGTACTTTCTTTGCTTCTTCTTTTGGGCGCGGGCGCACTTCGCGCCCAGCAGAACGACCTGGGTATGTGGAACACATTTGACGTGGAATACAAACTCAGCCCGAAATTCTCATTGCTGGGCACCGAAGAGTTCCGGCTTCGTGAAAACCTCACGCGGGTAAACCTGTTTTACACCAACATCGGCTTTGCCTATCGATACAACAATCATTTCAAGATAGCTCCTGTTTACCGCTTCATCCAAAAAAACTTCAAGGACGGTTCATTCGGTTTACGCCATCGCGTGATGCTCGACATCACTTACAAAACACGTTTTGGGGTGATCGGCTTTTCTACCCGCACAAGGCTGCAGGGAGAAATAGCTTACCCGTTCGCCAGCGATGTGTGGAATGTACCGGAATATTACTGGCGCCAGAAATTCGACTTCAAATACAATATCCCGAATTCCAAATTCACTCCCTATGCAGGAATGGAATTTCGTGTGCAGTTCAGCACTCCGCACATCAAGGAATTCCGGGATTTCGGGTTTTCGCGAACACGTGTATTCGCAGGTTGCGATTTCGAGATCGACAAGCACAGCACTGTTGGCTCTTACTTCCTGCTGCAAAATGATTTCCAGGTCAATGATCCTGTAACGCAATACATCATCGGGCTGGAATATTCGCTCACCCTCGAGCGCGGCTCGAAAAGGAACAGGGACCATTCCAACGGAGATGGGGAATGATCAGAAGATGATCGCCACCGCGTAAGCACACACACCTTCTTCACGTCCTACGTAACCCAGCTTCTCATTGGTTGTGGCTTTGATGGAGATATCCTCCCCGGGAACGTTCATCACTTCCGCCAGTATTTTTTTCATGGAAGGAATATGAGGATTGATCTTCGGCTTCTCGAGGCAAACCGTGGCATCGATGTTACCTATGGTGAATTTTTTTTCATGCAGCAGGTCGCACACTTCCTTAAGAAGGATCTTGCTGTCGATATTGCGGAACTCATCCGAAGTATTCGGGAAATGAAAGCCAATATCGCGAAGGTTGGCCGCCCCCAGCAGGGCATCGCATATGGCATGAATAAGCACATCGGCATCGGAATGGCCAACTGCCCCTTTGGCGTGTTCCAGCTTTAATCCTCCCAGCCAAAAGGCCCGTCCCGGTTCCAGCCGGTGCACATCAAAACCGAATCCTATCCGTGGTTTCATGATTCAAATAAAAAAGGGACACAAATATATGCGTCCCTTCCTGATATCGTTAAACAAACATCATTCTTTGCTGTCCCCACCTTCTTTCTTCATTTCCTTGGACGAGTCGAAATTGAACACCAGCGTGAAGCGAAGTGTATTTTGAAGCGGGTTACGCTGCGTGGTGGGAATGAGGTAAGAGAAATCCAGGCCGAAAACGCTGTAACGTATGCCGAAGCCTGCGGTGAAATATTTACGGTTCCCTTTTGTTTTTGCTTCGTTAAAATAACCTGCGCGCACCGCAAAGATCCGCTGGCCCGGTTTTCCGTACCAGTATTCAACACCGCCTGCAAGTATCACTTCTTTCAACTCCTCGCGGAAACCACCGGGTGCATCGCTGAACGAGCTGAACATGCCGCTCACTACACCACGGTTAGGATCTTTACCGTACAAAATTTCATATTGGCCCGTTGCCGGATCGATGATGTAATTGCCGGTGTTGGGATCCGTTTTATAAACGGGAGGAGTAGGTACCAGTAACTTATTCGCGTCAGCCAAAAATGTGAAGGAGTTGTAATCATCCAGCTGCATGCTAAGGCGGCTGCCGAGGCGAAGATTGGTAGGGATAAAATCCTTGTGCCCGGAATTGGTGTACGTGATCTTGGCACCCATGTTGGAAATATCGATACCGGAAGCGAAGACCGATTTCTTACCACCGATCTCGATGTCCTTTTTGTGATAGTAAAATGAAATATCGGCCGCAATGGACTGCCCCGCATGCGAAGTATCGCCAGCTACGGTTTGCCCATTGGTGAGGTTGGAGTAGATGTAACGTAATGCTCCTCCACCGGAGAAATGCTCACCGAGCTCTTTTCCATATGCCACATCAATGGCGAATTCATTCGGCCTGAACTGGCCTGTAACGTTACCCACGATATCCGTGAAGGTGATGTCGCCCAGCGAAAAATAACGCAAAGATGCACCGATCACGCCTGTTTTGCCGGTGCGGTAATAGCCTGAAAGGTAAGCGAGGTTGATATCAGGCACCAGGGCGCGAAGCCATGGCGTATAGGAAACACCGAAGCCCATTTTCTTTTCAACGAAAGCCAGCTTGGAAGGATTCCAGTGAATGGATTCCACATCGGGTTCGGAAGCACAGCCTGCGTCACCAATACCACCGCCACGGGAACCGGGCGATATCAAAAGGAAAGGCACAGCGGTAGTGATCGTATTCAACTGGCCCAGCAATTGATCGGTAGTGAGCTGGCTACCCTGTACCGTGGGCATGCTAGAAGGTATCCTGTAATTTTGGGCAACGGTAAAGGTCCCGACCGAAAGAGCCGAGGCCAACACCATCATTTTTTTATTCCATTTTCTCATCATCACAACATTAACTCAGTGAGAACGGCTAATTTATATATTTATTTTAAGATGACCAGCTTTTCGTATTTGTCGGCCGTTTCACCTGAAGAATTGCGGATCTTGAGGCGATAAATGTATACGCCCTTGCCGATATCATCCCCAAAATCATCCTTCCCGTCCCAATCAATGCCATCGGAACGGAAACCTTCGGCATACATGGAGGTATTAATGGTTTTTACCAGGCGTCCTGAAACGGTAAAGATCTGCACCTGCACATCCAGCGACTGGCAGCATTGATTTTGCTCAAAGAAGAACTGCGTGTGCGTGGTAAAAGGATTCGGGTAATTGAGCACATGATCGAGCGCCAGCGAAGCCGACTGGGCCACCACGAACTCCGTATAAGCGATGTTGGAATTATTGTACACATCCCACACCTTCAGCTGCAACGTGTGATTGCCCGGGCTCAGGTCGCTCAACTTGTAACGTATGCGCCCTTTTTTATAACTGTTGAGGTCGGCCACATAATAATCATTCAACACAATGGAGTTGCCGGTAGCGCCATCCAGCACTGCAGTGATGTCGTGACCGATACCGTTACCAACCGTGTTCACCCCATTCGAATCGCTGAGTATGGCGTAAATGTCAGGATCCTCATTGGTGATCCCTCCGTACGCAAACTTATCATCGTTCATGTACAGTTTAATATCGGGGCCCTGGTTATCCGCAGGTGCATTGGGATTTGTTCCGCCAATGATGATGTTCTCGTAATTGCCCTGTGCATCGATGGTGCCGTTGTGCGCATAATAACTCACGCGGCCGAAACCGTACTGGTAAGCAATATCCTTGGGCACCACGAATGTGAACGAAAAATCACCGTTCACCACGCTCACTTTACCACGGTACAAGATATTTTTTTGAAGCTTGAACGTGTAAGGCGGGCTGGACGAGCCATCGTTGGAAAGGGTGGTGATGGCCGATGGTTTATCGTAAACGGTGGGATAGATCACACCATTGAATGTGGTGATCTTGTTCCCGCTGAGGTCGCGCACTTCGCCTGTAATGGTGACCGTACTTAACGCATTGATGGTATCGGGCTGCGAAAGATTTACAGGCACGTTATTCACCTTGGTGGTCACCACCCGTTCTTTAGGATAAGCGAGTGTGAGCGCGGGATCGCAAAGCAAGGTAAAGTTGCGGTTGTTCTCATCGGGCGGAATAGTGGCCTTGGTGAGATAGTTAAGATCACCCAAAGTGGGATAACGCCCACCGGCCAGCGTATCGAGCGAATACTGGTAAAAATTATTGTTGAGTGTGAAATTCGGTTGTGAAAAAACCAATCGCACGGTCGACATTAAACCGATGGCACCGCCATTGGGATTGAGAAAACAATATTCACCGGCCGAAGTGCGGTCGGGATCATCCCACCGGCTGAATTCGCAGGTGGCAGTAAAGAACAAGGGCAGGTTACATTTATTCGTCCACGCATTGATCTGCGAAACTTCGATCACGCGCTCGTGTGCAAGGCCTACTTCTCCACCGTGACCGGTATAATTGAAGATCAAACATCCTTTCTCCATTCGCTTATTGATGGCATTCACCACATCGGGATACCGGTCACCACCCGGTGTGGCCACCTGGGTATATGAATCGAAATAGATCTTATCCACGTTGTAATTGTCATAAGCGGTATCCACAAAATTCGCGAGCGCCTCGGCCTGGGAAAGGTGAATGTCATTATCCTCGTCATCCGCCACAAAGCAGATCGTGTTTCTCCAGTCACCGAACACCGAGCAGGTGCCCGAATTGCTGCAGGAAGGAAGATCGTTCTGCTCAACGTAACCTGGCGAAGAGGAATAACGCAGGATCTTATCGAGCGCGGTTTGCGATTCGCTCACTGATTTCACCGGGAGCCTGCCCACACCGGCATCGGGCTGGTCCTGGTCGCTCGGCAGCCAGTTCCCTTCAATATCATCCAGCAGTACAAAAAAATCATCGGACACATACGACTTTATGGGATCGGTTGAATTGATGGATTGATACGTAGGAATGAAATTGGTGTTGGTTTGATTTTGATTTTTGTTATCATACGATCCGTCACCGTAAAGCATCAGGTATTTCGGGAGATCGGCAGTGGTAATGGCACGCTTGTAGAACATGCGCATGAAATCGCGTATGGCGGAAACATCCGGTGCACCGCTCGAAAACTCATTGTAGATCTGCTGGGGAGTGACCAGCACTACACTCATTCCGTCAGCCGTGTTGTGATGCGCGGCCAGGGTGGTGGCCTCGTTCCAGAAAATAGCAGGGGCCACAATGATAAGGTCGGTGGGGCCATAAGCGTGAAGATTCTGGTTCGCTACGTGCCCCGAGAATTTAGGAGTGAGATAAGAAAGTCCTGTGAGGGCAATGAATTCCTTGAGTGTGTCAGTAGGCAGTATGAACTCCAGCGCATTCCCGTTAGGTGTTGCCGATTGCCGGAGCACATTGGTGGGATCGGTCACATCCCATATCATCACTGATGAATTCGCATTCGATAAAATGAATTTTGAAACGTTGCCTGAACCCGTGCAATTCGAATCCCGGAAAATAAGCTGGTCACCGCTCATATTAAGCAGCCTTCGCACATTCACTTCTACGTAATTCAGATACCCGTACCAATAGGGATTGGAGGTGGGAGTAGTGCGTGTAACGCTCACGCCAACAGAGGAAGATGTTGGCGTAAAAGCAAAACACCCGTTGGAAGAATATCCGTAAGGATCGTAATAAATGCTGGTTTGCGTAGCCTGTGTGCTTAACACGGTAGAATACGACCCGGTGGCAATGGTAAAATTGGTTTGCACATCGGCATGACCTAAAACATCGGCACGCACTTTCCCCTGCGCGGAAAGATCGATATCAGGAAAATTGAATGTGAAGGTGTAAGTATTGAGCACATCGAATTTTTCGCCATACCACTCTCTTCCCGATTTAATGAGGTTGATCGCATCGCTTTCATGGAACGCATAATCGTCAAATGAGATCACCGTTTTATTGAACGGCAGGGCCGATGAAGCCTGCGTG
>DATDFI010000297.1:0-10598 GCA_036522695.1 Bacteroidia bacterium
ATACAATCCGGAAGATCGATGTGGGCCACAAACCGTACATCGGGTTTATCAATGCCCATCCCGAAAGCATTGGTGCAAACAATCACGCGTGTTTTATTGTTGATCCAATTGTTCTGCTTTTCCTCGCGCACGGCTGCCTGCAGGCCCGCATGGTAAAAATCGGCCGTGATGTTATGGCTGCGCAAATATTCGCTGACCTCGTACGTTTTTTTCCGGTTGCGCACGTACACGATCCCGCTCCCGCGCAAATTACTGCACACCCGCACCAGCCTTCGCAGCTTGTCCTCGTCTTTCAAAACAACGTAAGCAAGATTCTTTCGCTCGAAGCTTTTGCGGAAAACGTTTTCCTTTTTGAACGCAAGTTTTTC
Source organism: Bacteroidia bacterium (assembly GCA_036522695.1). Taxonomy (GTDB): domain Bacteria; phylum Bacteroidota; class Bacteroidia; order JADZBD01; family JADZBD01; genus DATDFI01. The sequence goes on from DATDFI010000297.1 coordinate 369, forward strand.
CTGGATATCCCTCACCACCTCTTTTGTTGCGGTTGCGGTGAGGGCGAGCACAGGGACCTTCGGCAGTAATTCTCTTAACGCTGTTATCTTCATATAACTCGGCCTGAAATCATACCCCCATTGGGAAATGCAATGTGCCTCATCCACCGCGATCAAATTCACGTTCATCTTCAGTACACGAGCTCTGAAAATTTCCGTCCCCAATCTTTCCGGTGAAACATAGAGGAATTTGATTTTTCCGTACACACAGTTATCAAGTGCAATGTCGATCTCCTTTTTATGCATCACAGAGGTAATGGCAATGGCTTTGATATCACGCTGCACTAAATTCTCCACCTGGTCCTTCATCAATGCGATTAGCGGGGATACCACAATGCAGATCCCATCCTTCACCAGTGCCGGCACCTGGAAGCAAATGGATTTTCCACCTCCTGTCGGCAACAGCGCCAGTGTATCTTTTTCATCCAATACAGAGTTAATGATGTCCTCCTGCATGGGCCGGAAGGCATCATGACCCCAATGGTCCTTTAGGATCTGGTGAATGGTCATTGTGAAATACGAAGATAAGAAGGATGGGGGATAAGGAATAAGGGGAAGATACAGTGGTATTAAGGTACAGGTATGGCAGGATCAGTGACGTGTTTTTTTGTATTTCAATGTTACATAGGTTATACCTTTTACCATTTTACGCGCATGGATCTCTTTCAGCGAAAAATTCTTTATTCTACAGGCTTGCTGCTTCACCATGAAGAACCCTGTTTCGTTGATCACCATTTTTTCCGAGGGGGAAATAATGAGGCGGTAAGACCTGTTGTTCAGGATGGAATCAGGGTAAATGCCTTCAACACCAACAAGAAAAACAAATGTTGTGTCGTTCTCAATGGAAGGGTCATCGATAACGAGCTTACAGTCGCATGGTTTTTCTTTTTTTATTTTGATCGAATTATCCTGGGCAAAAGCTGCGACCGAATAAAAAAGAGCGGCAAGACAAACCATCGCTTTCAACATTTTCTGATCACTGAAAATATCAATCGGATACATTGGTAGTATTGGTTCAAATCAGTAATTAGTGACCTTAGTCCTCAGCCAGCACCACTACTTTATCCTTTTCCGTAAAAGTTATTTTCTCCGATTTGGCAGGGTTCACCTTCACACCGTACGCTTTGGAAGGATCGTTGGCATGCGCGGTAATGCGATAACCGATGGCGGTCTCGCCCCTGCGCGCAGCCGATTCGATGATGGTGTAAAAGTTCACGGCCTGGCCGGGCTTGATGTAATCGGTGGCGGGTTTCAAATACACCTCACTGCCCTCGGCTGCAAAAAGCACATCGAAGACTTTTTTCAAATGCTTGTTCTCCGAAAGCTGTGAAAGCATCAGGCTGATCAGCTTATCGCTCACGATAAAGTCATCGGCTTTGGTCACCTCGGCCAGCTCGCGATTACGGATGTCCAGCATCTCTGATACAATGCTCAACCTGTTTCCTGATTGTTCGGAAATATTGCGGAGGTGCAGCAGGGTGATCAGCGTTTTTGCATCGGCTTCCTGCATGTCCATATGGGTGTAACACAAAATAATGATATGGTTGAATGAAGAAACATTCATCGCATCGAACGTAGCGCGCTCGGTAGTGCTGCGGTTATGGAAAGTAAGTTTTTGTTTTTCCAGGTCATCCAGTTTCTTCAATTCCTCCTCGGTATCTTCGATCTCCGAAACCACCACCACCTCCGATCCTTCTGCAACGTAATTATCCAGCTCGCGGATAATGGTCAGTCCTTTATCATTCCAGCCCAAAATAAGGGTACGCTCTTTTTGTCCAGGTGTGCGTGCCGAGTCGCTGATGGCTGCCGCAACAACATCCGGGTTTTTAATACCCGAAAGTTTTATGGTGTCGTCATCTTCAGCTATCGCGATCACCTGGTCGCCCTTCACTAATTTTTTATCCATAGCAGGGTTTATCGATACGTCCCCGTTCTCGTGGAAAATGCCCATCACAGCCGAATCTTCGAAAGCATTCAACGCATCTTTGTAAGTTTTACCTACCAGTGAAGGTTCATTCTTAAAATAGATTTCGGCCCCGTCAAAATCCAACAGTTCGGTGTACACCACGCTCAACCCGCTCTGCCTGCAGGTTTGCGCGGTAACACGCGCTATCAGGTCGCCTGCCAAAACAAGCACCGCTTCATCATTGCTCACCAGTTGCGCGGCTTCCATGTTATTCTCATCGCGTATCTCCGCAACAATGTGATATTTTTCTTCCCTGCGGTTGGGATTGTTGGTGATCGCCAAAATGGATTTGATCACGTGTGTATCGGGGTTCTCTCCTTCTTCGGGTGAAAGAATAATAATGGAACGCGCGTCATGCGGGCTCACCACTTCCAGGTCGTTCAGGTCGAGCGGGCTGCCCGTGCGGCAAATGATCTTCGTGTTCTTTGTATTGGGAAATTTGGAACGTATCTCATCTTCCATCTCCACCTTATCCTTATCCGCCATGATCACGATGCGCGGCTTCTTCTGGTTCTCGTTCGCAATAAGCAATTCGGAAATAATGGAAAAAACTTTAGAGGACCAGCCGAGAATGAGGGTGTGATTTTCTTCCAGCACTTTAGAGCGGCCCTTGCGCAGCTCATCCATTTTCGATTCCATGCCCGAGGTGAGCGTACCTATCAAAGTACTTACGATGAAGATACCTCCAACTGTAACAAGCAGCATGATGGCCCTGTATTTCCAGCCCGCATCGCCTGCTACGTTGCCCGAGTCCATGGTGCGCATCAGGGAGTTCCACATCGCTTCCGGGAAACTTCCGTTGTCGCCAATGCCGGTGAAAAATAAAACCACCGATGCAACGATCACAATAAGGATGGAGATCACGGCCAGCCAGCCTATGATGGCAATGGTTCCTTTGGAGAGGGTGTTCTCAAAACGGTAACGCATTTTTTCGGAGAGGGAGTGTTTTTGCATAGCACGAATAGCGAATTAGTACGGATTTGCGAATGGGATTGTTATTAACTAGGAACTACAAACTATAAACTACTTTCTTATAACTTCCACTTCTCCATTCATCCTTAAACGAATAATAGAAGAGGCTTGTGCTTTTGATGTTTCCGATTGCCGCCAATTTACAACATAATCAACATCCCTTAAAATACGTTCATCTACCTGGTTAAAATTTTCCGGTGCGCTCATCCCGCTAATGTTGGCCGAAGTGGAGACCATGGGTTTCCCGAATTTGTACAATAGCTTTTTGCAGAATTCATCCCTGCACACGCGTATGGCCACGCTTCCATCGGCAGCGATCACATTTTTTGCTATTCCTCTTGCATCATCATATATAATGGTAAGCGGCCGCTCACTCATTTCAATAAGGTCCCAGGCAAGGGCAGGCACCTCCTTCAAATATTTATTCAGCCACTTCTCATCATCCACCAGTACGATCATGCTTTTGAAAGGATCACGCTCTTTTATTTTAAATATTTTTTCCACGGCACTTTCGTTCGTGGCATCACAGCTTATGCCCCAAATGGTGTCGGTGGGACAAAGTATCGTCCCGCCCCCCCGCAAAACCTCCAGCGCTTTTTTTATTTCGTCTTCAAAACTCATTTTGCTTCTATAACAACGAACTATAAACAACGAACTATAAACTACAAACTATAAACTATAAACTATAAACTAATTACCTCGCCTCATATATCTTTTCCAACTGCGTAGTGATCACCGAAGGATGGAACTTTCGCGCATATTCCGCACCTTTTTCTCTCATGTTCTCCATAAGGGCAGGGGAGCGCAGCACCCCGTTTATTTTCTCTGCCAGTTCTTTCACATTCATGGGATCAAAAAATACCGAGTCGGGCCCGGCTGTTTCCGGGAAGCAGGAACCGCGCGATGAGATCACCGGGACCTTTGTTACCAGCGCTTCTATAATGGGAATTCCGAATCCCTCGAAAATAGAAGGAAAGACAAAAAGCTGTGCCCCCCGGTAAATGGCCGGCATCTCCGAATGTTCCGCCTCATGCACCAGCTTTATCCGTTTATCCAGTTTGTGCTGTGCCGCGTATTTCATCACTTCCGCCAGGTATTTTCTTCTCCTCCCCACCACCACCAGCGGAATGTCCTTCACCTGCTCCAATGCTTTCACCACGGTAAGTAGATTTTTCCGCTCTTCAATGGTGCCCACGTACAAAATATATTCGGAGGGGAGGTCGTATTTCAAACGCGTGGCCAGATCGCTCTCTTTGGTTGACGCTGCATAAAAGCTTTGGTCGCAGCTCTGGTAAACCACCTTCACTTTTTCTTCGGGAATGAAAAAGAAACGTTCGATGTCCTGCTTGGTCTGCACGCTTATGGCCGTGATCACATCGGCATGTTCGCAGGAGCTGCGGAATTTCCGGCTGTAAATTTTCCGGTCGAGGAAAGGATACAATTCAGGGTACCGCAAAAATATCACGTCATGTATCGTGAGCACTTTCCTTCCCATGAACTTTGAAATATTGAACGGGATCTCGTTGCTCAACCCGTGGTAAACATCCACCTGTTGCTCTTTCAGCAGCTCGGTAATGCCGTACGAGCGCCAGCGCGCGCGTAATTTTTTATCAAGGAAAGATTGGGGCTCGAACACTTCCACATTCTTCATTCCTTTCACCACCGTTGCAAAAGAACTGCCCTCGGTCTTGGTTGTAAAAAGTGAATAGGTGTTGCCGGGATAATAATGACTCATGGCCTTGATAAGCGTACGCGAGTAGTTCCCCAGTCCGCTGGGATTTAAGAACGCCCGTTTTGCATCATAGCCTACTTTCATAAGTTTGGAGTCCCGGGTTTACAGTCTCAAGTTTACAGTGAGCTAAATAGACCATCAAACTAACTTGAGACTCGGGACTGTAAACGTTTAAACTGGTATTTCATGTTCCCTCAACGCATCGTTAAGAGAGGTTTTCAGGTCGGTACTTTGTTTGCGCTGACCTATGATCAGAGCGCAATTCACATTATAATCACCGGCTGCGAATTTTTTGGTGTATGAGCCGGGAATGACCACCGAGCGGGGCGGAACAACACCTCTATATTCCTTAGGAGTACTCCCGGTTACATCAATGATCTTTGTCGACATGGTGAGCACCACGTTGGCTCCCAGCACGGCCTCCCGCTCCACGCGCACACCCTCCACCACAATGCAGCGCGATCCGATAAAACATCCGTCCTCTATCACCACAGGAGCAGCCTGCACCGGTTCCAGCACACCGCCAATGCCCACGCCACCGCTCAGGTGAACATCTTTCCCGATCTGTGCGCATGATCCCACCGTAGCCCAGGTATCCACCAAGGTCCCGCTGTCAACATAAGCGCCAATATTCACATAACTCGGCATCAGGATCACGCCTTTGGCAAGGTAAGCCCCGTAACGCGCCACTGCATGAGGCACCACGCGCACACCCAACCCTGCATAATTCGTTTTCAATTTCATTTTATCGTGAAACTCCATCGGCCCTGCCTCCAGGGTTTCCATTTTCTGGATCGGAAAATAAAGGATCACCGCTTTTTTTATCCACTCGTTCACCTGCCAGCCTTTTGCTGTGGGTTCGGCTACGCGCAATTTTCCTTTGTCCAGCGCCTCGACCACCTCGCGTATGGTTTGCTGCGTTTTTTCCTGTTTTAAAAGTTCACGATCCGCCCATGCGGCCTCAATGATCTGTTGCATATGATCCTGTTTTTTCGAGCCGTGAAATTAATCTTTTCGTCACAACCGTACCTTGCTGCCGGAGAGGAAGTGGAAGAAAATGCGCTGCATTAGGCTAACTGTCTTAAAATCATTCATTTAATCTTTCGGCTCCCGATCCATTCGTAAGCGCATTTTTACGAAATTAGCAACCCTTTCAGCTGCCCGGAAGAATTTTAAATAAATGACGTGAACGCAAATATGTTCGCGCATGATTTTTTATGCATTGGAATAAGCTTATAGCGGTGAATTTTATTTTTTCGGGTATGGCATTTCCGGCTGTTCTGTTCGCACAGGACAGTAAGGACACTGTGGTGGAGCAAAAGATACAGGAGCTCACCTCGGTATGGAAACAATACAACTCGCTTTCATCACAGGATTTTACTTTCACGGGAATGGGGCCGGTGCACGACCTGCTCGACCGTTCTTCTTATGCTACCGATACCACCTATAATAATTACCTCGCTGCGTTGCATAATGCCAATATGAATTCGGTGAAGGACGATTATGGTTTGCGCGTGACAGGAAATATTGCCGATAATTTTAAAAGCCCTGTGGTGATCGAGGACAACATCATTTACCGCACCCGTGTGCAGGCCGGTGTGGATTGGGACATTTTCAAAGAGGGGTATTACGGTACGAAAATAAAAATGCAGAAGGAGGAGAACGATTATCTCCTGCAAAAGCTCGAGCATGAACAGCAGAACCGCAGCGATCTTTTCGTGGATAAGTATGCGCGAGTGCTGTACATGTACAATATCCAGAAGATAAAGGTCCTCGAAAAGCGCAGGGAGATCAATGCACGCAAGCTCGATCTCGCCAGGCAACTGAATATCCTCAAAGAGATCCCTTACGTGGATGTGATACAGGTGGACCAGGCCATGACGGACATCGATGGCATGTTCATGGTGTACAAAAGTTATAACGATCTCGTGTCGCAGCGTATCAGCATGAAAGACCTGCCCGGTGATCCTTTCCCACTGGTGGACCTCGATTTCCAGGAGCTTTCATCGCGCGTGGTCCAATTGCAGTCGGACCAGCGCATGGCCGACAGCATCATCGCTTTGAAGATCAAAGACCTCGAATTGCAAATGGCGCCCGTGAACTCCATTTCACTTACGGCATCGCTCAAGTACAATTACTATTACATAGACCAGTCCGTTGGAAGCCGGGATTTTGTTTCGGTGGGAGTGGGGTTCTCCATGCCTTTCCCGCTTGGGAAAAAGAACGATATAAAGCGGTTGGGTGCGGAGGAACAGTTGTTGAAATATGAATCGAAAAGCGCGGTGAAGCAGGATGCGTACGAAGAATTGCTGAACACTGTGTACGAGTACCGCTACAAGCTCAAGCAGTACATGAATTTTTCGGAGAAGCGCGTGCGGTACCGTGAGTTGCTGCGCGTGGAAAGGGTAAAGGAACAGTTCGGTGACGAAGAGTTCAACCCGTTGACAGCTCTCAACCTTTTGGATGAATTGCTGGCAGTGAATGTGGAGATGCTCGACCTCCAGCAGCAAATGTACCTGCAGCTGCTCAAGATCGCTGATAAATATCCCGGCCTGGAGATCTCGGGATGCATCAAACCTTTTTCCCTTCCTGAAGCCAGTACCGGTGAGCAAAAAATGAATACATCCGTTTACATCTGGTCCTCTGCCTTCGATGATTATTCGAATAATTACATAGCGGAGTATTTATTACTGAACCATGTCAACCACGTTATTGTTTCGGTAAGAAAGAATGGCGCGAATGCCACCCGCACTTCCGCGCTCATCGACACGCTCGCCCAGCGCGGCATTACCTGCGAGATGATGACGGGGAATAATGATCTGTTGAAGAAGGATGTAAAACCGTTTATCGATTCTTTATTGAGCGGGATGAATGTGAAGAACATTACTGGAATCCACCTCGATGTGGAACCGCATACACTGAAAGATTACAAGGCCAACGAACAAAAATACCTCCAGCAGTATGTGAACATGGTAAAGGCTGCCGCTGAATATTGTAAAGCAAAAGGAATAAAGCTGAGTGTTTCCATCCCGCTGTATTACCCGGAGGATGTACTGAAGGATATCTATGCCAATTGCGATAAAGTTTACCTGATGGCGTATGAAAAGCCCGATCTCGATTTTATCCAGAAGAAAACAACGGAAGAATTTGCATTGGGGAAAGACAAAACGGTGATCGCCCTGCGTGCCGAAGATTTTGCAACACGACACGATATGGAAGTGTTTATGGCCAAACTTTCCGATAAACTGAAAACGGACCGTTTTGCCCTGCACGATCTGTCACGCATGATCTCGCTCGACCAGGACCAATTGAAGAACAACAAGGAGGACGAAAGATGAAGAGTATCTATTTCAAGCGGAAGAATTCGGTGTTGCGCGTAATGGGAGAGGGAAATCCCAAAGCGAGGAACACCAATTATGACCGTTATATCTATTTCGGGATCCTTTCGCTTATCATCACTTACGTGGTATATTACCTCATTGTCAAATTCCTGTACATAAGGGCTGACGGGCATGTGCTCTACGATGATGTGAAGATCCGTTTGACAGATGATAGCCGCATCATTAAATTTTTCAGGCACGAAGGAGATTCTATTTGCCGTGGCGATACGCTGTTCACGTATCTGCCCGACCAGCAAAATGAAGCGGGAGGCACGGGACTTTCGCTTTCCGGGCTCGGTGTTACCTCCTACGCCAACCAGGCGGATTGGATCGATAAGGAGATATATAACCTCGAAAAGAAGATCGCGCTCAATAAGATCGAGATATCGGAACAAACTTCCATGCTCAAAATGTACAAGGCGGACCTGAAGCGAGTGAAGAACGAGGTGACGCTTGATGCTTTGCCGCACAGCCGGCTGGAAAGTACGCAAAATGAAATAGCCAGGGCTCACTCGGCCATTTCCAAACTCAACCAGGAAAATAGCCAGCTCAACGGCCTCATAAAAAAACTCAGGGACATTGCGAAGGATTATAACCCGGTGAAAAGGTCAGTGAATCTTTCATCACTCACTTCGGCAGGAGGTAATGGCGATGGGGATGGGGAAGTGCAGGTGTTCTATTCACCCATTGACGGAATCATCAACCGCGTTTTCCTCAGTGATTTTGAAGTGGCGCTGAGACAGGATGATATTCTGTCGGTACAGCGTAAATCACGCATTTACGTGAAGGCCTATTTCGAACAGGAAGATATGGACTATTTTAAAGAAGGGGACACGCTCGACCTGAAATTCCCCGATGGAACGAAGAGCAGGGGATACATCAAGCGGTTTTATTTCGGGACATACCCGCTTCCCGAAGAATTTCAGAAGCGGTATGAGCCATTGAAACGTACCATAGCAGCGGATATCCTTCCGGCCAGTAAAGCAGAAGAACAACGCTGGAAAGTTTACAATAAGCTTAGTGTGGAGATCGTGAAGTACAAGTATTGAGATGTGAGAAAAAAGGACAGGCAAATAACGAATAACTAATAACTAATAACGAATAATCAATAACCAACAAAGTGCTGCATCTCGAGAAGGATAACGATTCGACCATCAAGGTCATCAACGGGCGGATAGAGCTGGAGAACCTTATTTTCTTCATCGTGGAGAACAACAGCACGCTGCGCATCGAGCACCTCATCGGTTACGATGCGCTCATCATTGATGCGCAGGACACGCAGTTCACGCGCTTGATGATCAAAAAGCTGCGTTCGCAATTCAATCCTGAATATTATCTCAAGCCCATCATCCTGCTCAATCCCCGCGAGTCGAACGACCCCATCATCAAAACACTTTCTGACGGGATCCTTTTTTCCATCGAGCAGATCAAGGACCTCACCGCAACCGTAAAGCAGATATTCTTCCGCACCACGCAGCTCGACTACAATGCGCCTTCGAGTTTCCAGGGACAGATGATCAAGAAAGTGTTCAATTACATGTTCACGCGTGATATGCGCACGCTCGCCCCGCACGTTGACCTCGGTTCCGCCATCGGCTATACGTACCCGGAATTATCGGTGAATTTTGAAGGGAACGAGGAGGCGCAGGTGCTCGAGATCCTCGATTGGGCGGAAAAAGAAGGCTTGATATGGCCCGATTTCCACGACAGGATCTACCTCTGCAACAGCTGCAGCAATGGCTTCCTCATTTACCGCGAGGTGTGCCCGCATTGTAACTCATCCAACACCACTTCGCAGGACCTCATTCACCATTTCCCCTGCGCCTTTATCGGCCCCGTTTCCGACTTCCGGAACAACGTGGATAACGCCATGGTTTGTCCCAAGTGCCATAAAAGCCTGCGCCACATCGGTGTGGATTACGATAAACCATCGGTGATCAATCACTGTAATAATTGCGACAAGAATTTCCAGGATTTTTACGTGAAGGCGAAATGCCTCGCCTGCCAGCAGGATACGGATGTGCAGTTTTTGGTACCGCGTTCCATTTATGTTTATAAGCTCACCAAGAAAGGCCGCACCATTGCAGTGAATGGTATTTTCACCAGCAACGATTACATCGAAGATGTGCAGGGAAGCATCA
>DATDFI010000298.1:0-11353 GCA_036522695.1 Bacteroidia bacterium
CGCAGGTAGCGATACTTGCCGTTGGAGCCATACGTAAAAAACCGGCTGTTATCGAAACACCGCAAGGCGATTTCATTGGCATCAGGCACATGATGTTCCTTTCACATTCTTATGATCATCGTGTGGTGGATGGTGCGCTGGGAGGAAGTTTCGTAAGGAGAGTGGCGGATTACCTCGAAAAATTCGACATCAACACTCCCATCTGAAAATGAACCGGAAGATCGTCCTGGCCATTCTTCTTTTTTGTTCCTGCATTTTGTCGGCCACCGCACAAGTGAGCGACAAAAAGAAATTCCTGGAAGCGGACAATCTTTTCATTGATTCCAATTACACGAGCGCGCTCCCACTCTATCTCGAACTGCTCAGGAATGATCCCTCCAATGCTAATTTGAATTATCATACCGGGATCTGCTACCTCAATTCGGCTACCGAGCGCGGCAAGGCGCTGGAGTTTTTGCAAAAAGCTTCTTCTGGCGTTTCAATAAAATACCGGGAACGTTCTTTCAAAGAAAAACATTCTCCCCTCTCCACCTGGTTATATCTCGGTGATGCCTATCATTATGCCTATCAATTCGACAGCGCTATTGCAATGTATAATAAATTCATGCCTTACATGCCGGTGAACGATGCCGAGATGCAGGACCTGCTGTCGAGGAGGATCCAGGTATGCAACAATGCAAAACAATTGGTGAGTGAGCCCATCCCTTTTAAAGTGGAGAACCTGGGCCCCAGGATCAACTCCCCTGAAGGCGATTATTCGGCCGTGGTGAGTGCCGATCAAAGCATGCTCATCTTCACATCGCGCAGGCCGGGCAGCACGGGCGGGAAACTGGACCAGGATGGAAAATATTTTGAGGATATTTATTATGTAACGAGAAAGGACACTTCCTGGGGTGACCCGGTGAATATCGGGCCGAATGTAAATACTGACGGTCACGAAGCCAGCATCAGTACCTCCATTGATGGTCAGCAGCTTTTTATTTACAAGGACGACAACGGGAACGGCAATATCTATTACACTTCATTAAAAGGAGACCAATGGCAAACACCCGTTAAGCTGGATCCAAACATCAACAGCAAATACTGGGAACCGAGTTGTGCATTGTCGCCAGACGGAGAGACTTTCTATTTTTCAAGCGATACCCTGGGCGGTTTTGGCGGGCTGGATATTTACCGCTGTAAAAAATTACCAAATGGCAAATGGAGCAAAGCGCAAAATCTCGGCCCGCGCATCAATACACGCTTTAATGACGATGCACCTTTCATACAAGCGGATGGTGTAACGCTTTATTTCAGTTCCCAGGGACACAGGACCATGGGCGGTTACGACATTTTTAAAACCATGCTTTCCGATTCCGGCTTCAGCGAACCGGTGAACATGGGTTACCCGCTCAATACAACGGGTGACGACATCTTTTATGTTCCTACGGCCGATAACAAGCACGCTTACTATTCTTCATTCAAAGAAGGCGGTTATGGCGACAAGGACATCTATTACATCACGCTTCCCGGTGAAAAAGAAGCCGACCTCACCGTTTATAGCGGAACCATTACGAGCATTTATGGTGGAGTTCCCGAAGGAACCGTTATTACCGTGACCGATAACACAACCGGTGAAGTGATCGGCACCTATTCACCCAATGCTTCAACGGGAAAATATGTTTTCATCCTGCCTCCCGGGAAGAATTACAACATCAGTTATGAAGCTGAAGGATTTTTATTCACTTCCGACAACGTTGACGTGAAAGATTCGAGCACGTATAGCCTCATCAATCATCCTATCGAACTTTCACCCATTAAAGTGGGAACAAAAGTAGTCCTCAAGAATATCTTTTTCAAGTCGGGGCAATCCACGCTTGCCCCCGAATCGCAGACAGAACTCGATAAACTGGAGAAGCTGCTTAAAAAATTCCCGAAGCTGGTGGTAGAGATATCCGGTCATACCGACAGCCAGGGCGGCACTGACCTAAACCAGAAACTTTCCGAAAAACGTGCGCAGGCGGTAGTGGATTACCTGGCGGGACATGGCATAGAGCGTAACCGTATGAAAGCAGTGGGCTATGGAGAATCACAGCCCATCGCCAAGAATACCAATCCTGATGGCAGTTGGAACCGTAAAGGCATGGCACTCAACCGCAGGTTCGAGTTCAAGATCCTGAGCGTAGATGGACCGCTGGATGTGGTAGAACCCATCAAGGTCCCTGATGACCTGAAGAAAAATAAGTGATCCTCCCGGTTCTCTTTCTTGTTTTCTTTTCTGCTGATCGTTTTATCAAGCCTCCATACCGTTCATCCTAATTCCCGAACGGGAATAGTGCATTTGAACGTATCATTGAAGTAAATTAGAATTCGGCTTACGATAGATACGTTCTTCCCCCGGTTAGACATAGAAGACGTGTCGGTGCAGGGAATTTCCCCATGATTTCCTGCACTTTTTCAGCTTCACAGAATATTTGCCGTATCCCCGGCAGACAATTTTTTCGAAACCGCTCCATCATTGAATGTTATGAAGAAACAATATTGCAGAATGATCGTAAAAGACCAACCCGTCCGAAAGGTTTAATTACCATTGGTGTAAAAGTCGGCATAACGACCGGCAGGAAAGTAATTTTGCTGAAATATATGAGAGGAATAAATCTTGCCTTGCTCCTTTTCCTGGTTTGTACCTGGGCCTTTGCACAGGATTCATTGAAATCGTACACGGCCACGCGTACAGTGCTGGTTCCTAAAATAGATGGAGTACTGGATGAAAGCTGCTGGGTAAATGCTCCATCCATTACCAATTTTGTTCAGCTGCTTCCCATAGAAGGATCGCAGCCCAAACAAAAAACGGAAATAAAGATCTTGTATGACGATCGCGCAGTATATATTGGCGCGATGCTGTACGATACACATCCCGACAGCATATTGCATGAATTGGGATTTCGTGACGATGACGGCCTGAATGCCGATCGTTTCCGCATTGTGTTCGATCCCTATAATACCCGCCAGGATGGTTATGTCTTTGAGGTGTATGCTTCAGGGGTGCAAAAAGATTTTCGTTTCAGCGATCCCACCTTTGATGCGGTTTGGCAAAGTGAAGTGAAAATAAGCGGGCAAGGTTGGTGCATCGAAATGAAGATCCCTTACAGCGCCCTGCGTTTTCCAAAACAGGAAGTGCAGTTATGGGCCATGCAGGTGGCGCGCGACATCAGGCGCACGCGCGAGTATGATCAATGGTGCCTTACTCCTTCCAAAGAAGCGAATCCTTTTAAGTTTTTCGGTAACCTTAAAGGCATCCAGCATGTTGATCCGCCCCTGCGCCTCTCCATGACCCCTTACCTTTCCGTGTATACCGATCGTTCTCCATTTTATTACAATGCATCAGAATATCGATACGTGAATTCCGCATTCATGAATTACGGGGCCGATATCAAGTACGGCATTGATGAACGTTTTACACTTGACATGACCTTGCTGCCCGATTTCGGGCAGGTGCAAAGCGATAACAAAGTGAAGAACCTGAGTTACCGCGAGATCAATTACGATGAGAATCGCCCGTTCTTTAAAGAAGGAACCGAGCTTTTTAATAAACAAGGGCTCTTTTATTCGAGAAGAATAGGGAAAACGCCTTCACGATTTTACGATGTGCCTTACCTCATCTCCCCGAGCGAACGGATACTTTCTAATCCTTCGAAAGTACGATTGCTCAACGCTACAAAACTGAGCGGCCGCACCGATAAAGGATTAGGCATTGGAATATTGAACGCGGTCACGGCCGATATGTATGCCGATGTGGAAGATACCATTTCCGGGGAACACCGGAAGATACTGACCGAGCCGTTGACCAATTACAACGTGTTCGTGCTCGACCAGCAATTAAAACACAATTCCAACTTCTATTTCATCAACACTAACGTGATGCGCGACAAAGGTTATGACGATGCAAACGTGAGTGCGGCCGGTTATACCTTGTTCAATAAAAAGAATTCTTTCGCGACCGATGGGAACTTTGCCCTTAGCCAGCATTACAGTGCCGATAGTACGCGATCCAACTCGGTGAACGACCAGCTGGGGTTCACTTATTTTTTAGGCGTGAGGAAAACAGGCGGTAATTTCGAATACGGCATAGGTCACGAAGTGATGAACAATACTTACGACCGAAAGGACATGGGTTACTTTAATGTGAACAATTATTCCTCTTTCAATTATTATTTCAACTATAACCTCTACAAGCCCTGGAAATTCCTCCGCCAGTCCTTTAATTCATTCTCCTTCCATCATTCGAGTAATTATGTAACGCACCAGCTCACCGACCTCTCGTTCAATTACAATTCGTTCATCATGCTGCGCAATTATTTTGCAGTTTTCTGGGGGGCAAATGTTTTTCCCGCCAAAGTGTACGACTACTACGAACCGCGTGTGCAGGGCCGCTGGTACATGCGCTCTCAGGCCTGGGGCACCTATGCAGGTATCAGCACCGATTACCGCAAAAAGTTCGCACTCGACCTTAACGTAAATGGCGGCAATTTTTTCAGGAATAACACCGGTAATTTCCCTGCCCTTTTCAGTTACGGGGCAGGCCCTTCCCTCCGCTACCGTTTCAGCGACAAACTCTCGGTGCGCTACTCCTTCAATTATTACATCGACCCCTACAACGATGGCTTTGCCGACATTGATCTGAATGGTGACGTTATCATTGGCGCCCGATCACTGCACACCTATGAGAATAAACTCAATGTAAAATATATTTTCAGGAATAATATGTCGCTGGGATTGAATGCACGCCATTACTGGAATACGGGAGAATATCGAAAATACTATACGTTGGGTGCGCTCGGTTATCTTTTCGACAACACCACTTATACCGGCAACCGTGATTTCAATTACAATGCATTCAACATCGACCTGGTTTATTCCTGGCAATTCGCACCCGGCAGTTTACTCACCATCGTTTACAAAAATGCTATTGAGCAGGATGTGCCGGTGGTGATCCATAAATTCAGCGATAACTTTTCCCAAACCATCCAGTCGCCACAGGTGAACAGCTTCTCGGTGAAACTGCTGTATTTCCTGGATTACCAGTACCTCGTCAAAAAGAAGTGATCCCGCCTGCCGGGTCGCTGTAGTGCTTCGGAATTCGTAAATTAGCGGGTTATCTGTTTTTATGATCGTTGCAAAGGACATTCGTAAATCCTACGGCCCGCTGGAAGTGCTCAAAGGCGTGAACGTAGAAATAAAAAAGGGAGAAGTGATCTCCATTGTTGGCGCTTCCGGTGCCGGGAAGACCACCTTGCTTCACATACTCGGCACGCTGGATAATGCGGACCAGGGCTCACTGGAGATAGATGGCATGGAGGTGCGGGGATTGGCCGGCAAAAGTATTGCTCGTTTCCGGAACCAGAAGATCGGTTTTGTTTTCCAGTTCCATCACTTGCTTCCGGAATTCACTGCACTTGAAAATGTATGCATGCCTGCGCTTATCGCGAAAAAAAATAAGAAAGAGGCAGAAATGAAAGGCCGGGAATTGCTCGGTTTTTTGGGATTAAGCGAGCGCATGGACCATAAGCCTTCTGAACTTTCGGGCGGTGAGCAGCAGCGTGTGGCCGTGGCGCGGGCCCTCATCAATGATCCGGTGGTGGTTTTGGCTGATGAGCCCTCCGGCAACCTTGACTCGGCCAACGCACGCGAATTGCATCAATTGTTTTTTACCCTCCGCGATAAATTCGATCAAACCTTCGTGATCGTAACTCATAATGAAGAGCTCGCCAACCTTGCCGACAGAAAGCTGGTGATGAGGGACGGGCTCATTGTGAACGGGGAATCTTTTGACGCACTATGAGTTCGAAAATGATACAATGGCTGTCCAAGCCCGAAGCGCATGATTTCCCTGCGGCAGCTTCCTACCTGCAGTTGTTCTTTGATGAGCGTGCTGCAGTAACGCTGATCAAAAAATTAAAGAGCGCGAAAGCTTCGGAATTCAAGGCCAAGGATATTTTCAGGGCTTCGGGACTTTCATTGCTCGGCACCAGCAATTCGCACGTAGAAAAGGACAGGAAAAAGATCAAGAAGGGCATTGCCCTCTCTCCCATCCTGCTGGTGCGCGACAGTGCCAACGGGAGGGTGATCATTGCCGATGGCTACCATCGCCTGTGCGCGGTTTATTCGTTTGATGAAGATGCGCTCATTCCGTGCAGGATCGTTTAACACTCCAGGGCCTGGAATATGAAAACTACGATCATCATCGCCATCACACTGCTTCTTAATGCGGGTGCCTCACCCGGGAAACACCCCTCCTTCAGTTATAAAACGTACGGCAACCTGGCTAATTTTTTTGAAAATGAAAACGACCTGCTCGATTTTTTCGGTTTTAAAAAAGGGGACGTAGTGGCCGAGGTAGGCGCATTGGACGGACAAAACATTGCAGGCCTTGCTTTGCTGACCGACAGTATTTCGTTTTATGCGGAGGATATCGATGCAAAAACGCTGAATCCAAAACATTTCGACAAACTCATTGCAAGGAGCAGGCGAATGAAGCCCGGGATGTCAAACACATTTCACCTGGTGATCGGCACCGAAAGTTCCACCTTGCTCCCTGACAAAAGCTTCGATAAGATATTTTTATCGATCACCTTCCACGAGTTTTCGCAAATGGATGAAATGCTGGATGATATTTACAGCAAATTGAAAAGCGGTGGCAAACTGTATATCCTCGAGGGACACTGCTTTAATCCGGCCCACAGGAACTACACAGCTGAGCAAACCATCTCTATCGTGCAGCAACATCATTTTACTTTTCTGAAGCGTGATGGTAAAGACCTGAATAACGGTACGGGCTTGTACCGCGAGGTGTTCATTAAAGAGTAGGTCTTAAAGCAAATAATTTCTTGACGCGGGAATGTTTTTCCACAAATGTGGAATTACAGGCATTCACGCCCCTGCCTCACACCTGCTGGCTTCATTTTTGAACTTTGGAGTACATGAACATGAGCGTGGATATGCAGGTGTGCTGGCTTTTTATTTTGGCCATTCCCGTTGCCTGTATATCGTGGACGATCACGCACGAAGAGATATTTTACGAGCCCCGGAAATTCCTGTATGACCTGAGTCGCAGGAAGGACAGGAACCTGTTGGTGCGTAAATTCTGTTACGTATTCACCTGCGAATATTGTTTCAGTCATTACGTTTCCATTACTGCAGTGGCGGTTGCGGATTTTTATTTACTGGTCCGCGACTGGAGAGGGTATCTTGCCGCAGTGTTTTCGCTCGTGTGGATCGCCAATGTATACATGAGCCTTTATGCATTACTGCGGCAAAGTATAAAAAAAGAAAAAACCGAAATAAAAGTTCTTGAAGAAACGAATGAGCTGGATGAAGATTGAAAACTGTTTTGGATATTAAGGAAGTACGTGATATCTTGTCGTACCCAAATCATTTGTATGCGGACATTCGCGGTCATCCTCAAGTTGTCGGGCGTAATGCTTGCTTTCTATTCACTGCTCAGCGGGATTCTCGGCATCTGGAACTACCGGGTGGAGATATCCGGGGCGGCACTTCCAAAACTCGACTGGCCCACTGTGGTCGCGCTGGTGATCATAGGCGCGGTTTTCTTTATTACCGGCTTGTTCATGGAGAAAAAATATTCGAAAGTGGAAGCGGAAAGGGGCAGGACCGAAAGCCTGCTCGCGGTAAACGACAGCCCTGAATTCATTTACAACATCATCAAAAAGGCCAGGAGGAATTCCATGTTCATGATGGTCCTTTTTATTTTGCTTACGGCACTTTTCGCTGCTGTGCTTGTCGGTGACCCGGAAGCAGGAAAATCCATTGGCGCGGTGATCGTGATCGGTTTGCTGGCGCTTATCTGCCTCGGACTGTTCGCGATGGCCTTGCTGCAGTATGTGCGTAACTTCAATATCCGGAAAAGCAAGGCTTACTTATACCTCGTTGAACAACCGGTGCGGGTAACCGGTGTGGTGGCTACCTTCAACAAACAAAATACGAGTGATCTTGTACCAACCGTTGCAGTCTATATTTTTTCAGGACAAGAGAAGGTCACTAATTTCATGCTCAAGCCCGGGCAGGTTGACGCACTGGAAACTTACCTGAGAAAACACAATAAAACATTGGTATTCGAACGAAAGTGAGATCAGACCCTGATCCCGATCACCAGCACATCGTCAGTTTGAGATAAACTACCCTTCCAGCTTTCAAACGTGTAGTAAAGAATTCCTTTTTGCTCATCCATGGTATTGTCCTGCATATCAATGAGCATTTCCTGGAAACGTTTGTACATGAATTTCTTTCCTTTCGGTCCACCGAACTGGTCGGCATAACCATCGGTGAATAAATAAATGCTGTCGCCTTTTTGCAGGTCGAAGGTTTGGTTGGTAAAAGGGAGCGCTTTGGCATCTACAGTTGAAGCGGTGATGGGTTGTTTATCGGCTTTCAATTCTATCACCGCCCGCCCTCTCACTATAAAAAGCGGGTTATTCGCGCCTGCGAATGCAAGTTTGTTGCTATTGAAATCGATCCCTACCAATGCTATATCCATCCCATCGCGAATGGGCATCTCATCCGTTTTGGAGTTGAGCATTTTTTTGATCTCATCGTTTATGAAATCCAAAGCCTGGGCTGGCGTATTCACGGCCGGGTTATTAATGGTTTGATTGAGCAGTGAATTGCCGATGATGCTCATGAAAGCTCCCGGCACACCATGTCCCGTGCAGTCGGCTGCAGCCACGATCAAAAATTCCGTCCCCTTATCCACCACGCCACCATCCAATGTGGCAGCGCCCGGTGTAGTTGTTACGCGTGTAAACCAATAAAAATCACCGCTCACGATCTCGCGCGGCTTGAAAAATATGAATGATTCGGGTGCGTATTGTTTCAGTTTTTCTTTGTCGAGGAAAACAGCACGCTGGATACGTTTAGCGTACTCGATGGAATCGGTTATATCCTTGTTCACTTCTTCGATGATCTCTTTTTGCTTGCGGATCTCGCCTTCCAGCCGCAAACGTTCCCGGATATCGCGCGCATAGATCACGATCGCGGGACGTCCTGCATAAGGCGCCACCTTGGCGCTGCACTCCACCGGCAAGCGCTCGCCAGTTGCGGTGATAAAAGGAATATCGTTAAAGATCAGCCCTTTTTTCTCCCATACGTCTGCCACCGTTGACGAACTTTTTTCCAGCAGTTCTTTCGGCTGAATATCGAACAGCGACTTTTTTTCAAGTTCCGCCTTTGTATACCCCAGCATTTCGGCAGCAGCAGGGTTGCATTGGTGAATGCTCCCGTTCGCAATATCGATCACGAACAAGGCATCGTTCGCCTGTTCGATGATGCTCTCGTAATTCGTTTTTTCCTTATCGAGAGTGCCTACACGCTTCTCCAGCTCACGCTGGCGCAAAAAGGTATTCATCGTAACTACGAGTACGATGAGCATGGCGCTGATGAGTATGACAGAGAGGGCGTAGATCATGAAGCGATCTTTTCAAGAATGGGGAAAATATCCTCCGGGTTGAATATTTCGCCCGGGTTATCGGCACGCGAGGTGAATTCCACATTGCCCTGCGGGCTGACCAGGAAAGTGGCAGGAAGAGGGATACCCTGCTCGTACTTTGTCATCGGGTTGTTATCCTGCATTTGTATGCCGTACAACGAAGCACATTCCTTTTTCTCATCAGCAAGCACATGGAAATTCACACCAAGGCGCTTCACCATGTCCCTGTTCACGCCAACAGGATCGGGGCCGATCGCCATTACGGTAACATTGTTTTTTTGAAATTTTTCCTTGTTGCGTTCATAAGCGCGGAGCGTGATGTGACAGGAAGGGCACCAATCTCCACGCACAAAGACCAACAGCACGCAATTTTTTCCGCGATAATCAGAGAGTTTCACCATCTTTCCATCCTGGTCAGGCAAATTAAAATCCGGGGCTTCTTTGCTGATATCCACCTTAAACGGGCGTGTTCTTAGCTTGTTTATCGTAACCGAATCCATCACCAGGCCCAGCGTTTTAAAGAGCGAAAAAAAGATCGTCCATGCCGGAACAGCCCAGCCCACCCAGCCTGCACTACCCTTTATGTTCGCGAAAACATATGTGACCGTAACGGCCAGGGCAAATAAGACGTCAAGCCAGATCGCTTTCAGGAACCCCATTTTCCCTAAAAAAATACTCCTCACCAGGTAAAGCTCCAGCATACACAAGCCGCAGATCTCGAAAAGGGTGATGCGGTGCAGGTTTGGGTCGAGAGAAAAGAACATGGCTAACACCGCAATGCTCCATGCGATCATGTCCATAGGACTTGTCACCCTGCTCATGCCAACAAAGCCGATCATCCACGCTGCAAATCCAAGAATGGCCGCAAGGGCTCTTTCCGCGTTGCCCGGCTCCACCTTCATCCCCTGGTAGGTATCGGAAGCATGGAGCCCGTACAGTACCACGGTCACACTGGCTGCCGACAATAAGATCGAAACAAGGAATAAATATCTTTTCATCACTTCTACTTTAAACCCTCTACAACAGGGAAAATTTTTGACGGATCAAGGAATTCCCCTACCCGGTCGGGGCGGGAAACATAACGCACAATGCCATTCTTGTCCACGAGGAAGGATGCCGGGAGAGGAATACCTTCATCGTACTTTTCGGCAAAATCATTATCGTATTTATCGAGCTGCACACCGTATTTCATGGCAGTGCGCTGCTTTTCATCGGCCAGCACTTTGAATTCGAGTCCCAGTTTGAGCACCATCTCGCGATTTACCCCAACAGGATCAGGACCGATCGCCATGCAGAAGATATTTTTCTCCTGGAACTTCTTATTGTTCTTCATATACGTGCGCAGCATCATGTGACAGGCCGGGCACCAGTCGCCACGAACGAAGATGAGCAGCAGGTGCCGGTTACCGCGGTAATCCGTCAATCCCACCATGGCACCGTTCTGGTCGGGCAAATTGAAATCAGGAGCCTCACTGCCGATTTGAACTTTATATCCTCCCCTCGCGTGCGAGCCAAGCTGCTTCATGTCCTTATAAATACCCCAGGCCAAAATTCCCTGGAACAAAATCAGCACGGAAGGAAAGGTCCAGCCCTGCCATCCATAATTGAAAACCAGGTTGGCGGCCACCCATGTTCCGGCTGCGAGTACCAGCATCAGCGGTTCGAACCATTTCGCCCCTGTTAATGTGAAACGGGCGAAAAAAATGATGCGGCCTATGGAGCCGAAAGCACAAAAAAGCATGCTGAGGGAGAGCAAAGGAAAATGTGTGAAGGGATATTCGATCACTGCACTCGTAAGTAAAGCGGTGAGGAAAACAACAAAGAACTGGTACCAGGAAGTATACGTGGAAACTTCTTTGATGGAACTCAGGT
>DATDFI010000299.1:0-3214 GCA_036522695.1 Bacteroidia bacterium
GTCACACTTTTCATCGTACTTAAGTTTGTGTGCGTATTCGGCCGCTTTCTCCAGCGGGTCGAGGTATTGAGTGTTGCCGTATAATTTTTTGTCCACGAGACCATCCAGCTCGATCCCGAGACCGAACACACCGATGCGCACCCCGCCCTTTTCAAAAACTTTGTAGGGAATGGTCTTGCCGCTGATAGGAGTGTCTTTGAACTCATAATTGGAACAGATGAAAGGAAAATCGGCATGAGGTAATTGTTTCACCAAGCCATCGAGCCCATTATCAAAATCATGGTTGCCTATGGTGGTGGCATCATAACGCATTTTGGTCATCAGCTTCAGTTCCAATTCCCCTCCATATAAATTGAAGTAAGGAGTTCCCTGGAAAATATCTCCTGCATCGAGTAACAGCACGTGTTCTTCCTGTTCGCGGATGTGATTGATGAGCGCGGCCCTTCTCGCCACGCCTCCCAGGCCAGGCCACTTCGGGTCACTCAGCGGAAAAGGCTCGATGCGGCTGTGCACATCATTGGTGTGAAGGATCACGATGCGCACCGTGTTCTCTTTCGCAAATGCACGGAAGGGAAATGCACTCATCGCTGCAAACCCTGCAGTGCCCATCAATGTACGCTTGATGAACGCTCTTCTACTTGTCATAATAGACACGGCCATCCGTTTTTGTATTCAAATTATTTCCAGCCTTCGCCCGTTCGAGCAGGTTGCCAATGATCGCATCGCGGAGTTTATACCCGAGCGGTTCGGTTTTCACTGCGCTTTTGAAAAAATCCATTTTATCTCCCCCATTGGCCAGGTAATCGGAAGTAACGATGCGGTAGGTCTTTGCCGCGTCAAAAGCATTGCCATTAACGAGCACATTAGTGGCGGTATTGTTTTTGATCCCCATTTTGATGCCGGCCACCGGCATCCCGTTCTTTGCTGCAATAAAATCGAAAAGCTGTTTTGTTTTATCTCCCGGCAAGGTCACCACCACCATTTCATTCTCAAAAGGCATCAGCTCGAATATCTTTCCTTTAGTAATCTCACCTTTAGGAAGAGAGACGCGAAGTCCCCCGTTATTTAATACGCAAAACTGCACCTTAATGTTATCCGAAGGAGAATATTTTTTATTCGCTGCATCCAGAACGATGTCGGCCACCAGGTCGCCCAATTCACCTTCAGGCTCTCCTTTGTTAATGGCATGCTCGCTGCTGATGAGCACCTGGTCCATTTCCTTATCAAGCACCGTCTTGTACGGGCTGATGATACGTACAACGCTTGTGTCAATGTCTTTGTCGGATGAAGGATTAAGTTCGATGGTCTCCGTTTGCACGGAGGTAAGTTGCGGGTGATGTACGCAGGCTGCCAGCGCAAGTAAGGCAGGAAGAAAGAGGTGAAGCACTTTTAATTTGGGGCGCGGCATGTGCAGTGGTGAAATTGATGCAATGATAGAGATTTGGGGAACCACACGCGCTGAAAAAACTGGCGAGGCCAAAGATTTTTTTGCGCGCTGCGAATGAAAAATATGCTACATTAACGGCACTACACCAATGTTCACTGCTGAAACAAAATTACGCGTGCGTTACGGGGAGACCGACCAGATGGGTTTTGCCTACTACGGAAATTATGCAGAGTACTACGAGGTAGCGAGGGTAGAGGCCCTTCGTGCGCTGGGGATGAGCTATCGCGAAATGGAAGAGGATGGGATCATGTTGCCCGTGTACACATTCAGCATTAAATATCACAAGCCCGCTTTTTATGACGATGAGTTAACGATACGCTGCACCATCCCGCAAATGCCGGGCGCGCGCATCCGTTTCGATTACGAATGTTTCAATGCGGCAGGAGAGCTGCTTAACCGGGGTGAAACAACTTTGGTATTCATCAATAAGATTACCCGTAAGCCCTGCGGTGTACCTCAACATTTCATTGAAAAGCTGAAACACCATTTTTCCTGATGCTTTGGCTGCTCGCTTTTGTTGCCTGCGCTGTTTCCCTGGTTTCCTTTTTTTCAGGTTTTGGATTGGGAACCATACTCACCCCGGTGTTTGCCCTGTTTTTCCCGCTCGAGATAGCGATCGCCCTCACGGCAGTGGTCCACCTGCTGAATAATCTTTTCAAGCTGCTGCTTACGGCCGGTAAGATCGACCGGGCTGTGTTTTTGCGTTTCGGGATCCCCTCACTCATCGGGGCCCTGGCCGGTTCCTTTTTATTAGAGCGCCTGGGCCAGCTCCATACCTTATATATATATGAAATGGGCGGGCGTAGTTTTGAGATCACCGCGCTTAAGGTGATCATAGCGATGCTCATGATCATTTTTACACTGGTTGAATTTATTCCAGGATGGAAAACGCTGGAAGCCGACAGGAGCAAACTGGTTGCCGGTGGTGTGCTGAGCGGATTTTTCGGTGGGCTATCGGGTCACCAGGGTGCATTGCGTTCCATTTTCCTGGTGCGTTCGGGCATGAGCAAGGAAAGTTTTATCGCCACAGGAATTGTGATCGGCTGCATTGTGGATATCACACGGATCCCGGTTTATTTTTCAAGGATAGCGGGCACGGTGAATGCAGACGGATGGTATGTGATAGTGGTGACAACCCTCTCTGGTTTTGCTGGAGCATTTGTCGGAAGCAGGCTTTTAAAGAAGATCACACTGGATCTTGTTCAAAAAATGGTAGCGGTAATGATCGTGCTGCTGGCCTGTGCGCTGGGATCGGGGGTGATCTGAAAGATGATTCAGCGCTTTTGCGAAATAAAGAAAGGCAATTCGTAAATACTCCCTTCGAGTAATTGGGTGCCAGCAAAATTGCTTACTCCTAAAACATTTGTGGAAACAGCTATACGATAAGTGCCGTTGGCCAAACGAATATCAGTCACTCCCTTGGGCTCGATCTCAACCTCCTTTGTATCGGGCCCGCTATAAAGAACAGTGAGGCGATACGGGGAATCGTTCTTTATGGAAACCAGGCTCTCTTTGGAATAATAAGCATTGTTATTGTTAACAAGTGAGGGAACAGGTTTGTACTTGCCGTTAAAAATATTATCCACCTTCAGATCGATGATCTTTTTCTTTGCTTCTTCTTCGTGAATGCCTTTGGGATACGCGGAGAGATAATCTTTGTATACTTCCAAAGTATTGGTTCCGGATATTTTTTTCCAATATGCATCATCGTAAACGGCCAGTGCATTTCGGGCGTCATCTGCATATTTACAATAGGGGTGCTTAACA
>DATDFI010000300.1:0-6793 GCA_036522695.1 Bacteroidia bacterium
ATGTAACCGTTCATGATGTCCTCGCTGATCATTCCGAAATTGTGATACGCCTGGGTGTTGCGGCTCCATCCTCCTTTACCGTCCTTCTGCGACATCAGCCATTTTGCAGTGCGGTCTATCATATCCTGGCTCACACCATCGTATACATTCTTCATATCGTTGAACTGCATCAAACCGTAAGCGGTAAGTCCCTGGTGACCGGGTGCAGCGCCAAACCACTCGTAACCTTTTTGCGGGGTTTCGAAAGTGGTGAGTCGTTTGTAACCGCGGTCAATAAGATCACCTGCATAGGCCAATACCTTCGGATCATCTTTGCCGGTGGTCTTCATATAATCCATTGCCATGATGTTGGGATACGAACTCATGGATGTTTGTTCGAAACAGCCTGAGGGTTCGCGCAGGATCCCCTCCACACCTGTCATGAGATCACTCACAACGGATGGGTAAGCAGTGAAATGTACGTTCAATGATCCTTCCACCATTTTGCTGATGTCGAAATCAAAGTCCCCTTTCATATCGCTTCCGCTGAAGGAAACATTTACGGGGAAACCTTTTGCAACGGTTTTGATCTTCTGTGTAAATCCATCACTCAACCCGCAGGAATGGAACCCAACGGTGAAATCGCCTTCTCCTATTGCATCCATCACTTTATACTCGAGGAAAAGCGTTTTTGCTTTGCCGGGAGCCAGTGTGTACACTTTATCCAGTGAAGAAAGGAATTGGAAAGTGGAGGGCGCAGTAACATCCAGTTTTCCGAAGATCTCCTTGTTGGTATTGTTCTTCAGGGTAAGGGGGATGGAAACCACATCGGTGGTGGCCACCTCAACAGGAACTTTTACGGTCATTGCAAAAGGCAATTGTGTGAAGTAATTCTTTTCACCGTGACCTATCATTCCATCGGCCCCGAATCCTTCCACGATGGTGCGGAAAGAAGAGATATCATCCGAATTATAAAAATCAACCGAAGTTTTGCCTGTGCGGTCGGTCACCAGGTTCCCGTTCCAGTAAATGGTGTTGCGGAAATCGGTGCGCTGTTCCACTCCCGAGTTTAACGAGGGGTCCTGTTTATCGTAAACAGGCGCTGCAAATTGTTTGGCGCGATAATAAACCGAACCGTTATTCACCTGCAGTTCCTCTCCATCGATATTTACCATCGAGTCGAGCCTGTTGCTCCGGAAATCGCCCACTTTTATTTTTCCCTCTTTTTTTCGATCGAGGTCCTTAACGGGAGTTTTTTCATTTTTGTTCTTATCGCTTTTATCCAGTTCCTTCATGTCATCCTTCAGGCCATTGTCTTTTGAAAGCACGTTGTTGCTGTTCATCGGGCGGGGTGCGGGAATGTGCGCGCTTTTTTTCATCTTAGGCACATCCACCTCTTCGTTCTTCAGCATGCCACCGCCTGCATTACCCATTGGCGCTCCGTTAACAACTTCGTCTTCACTTAGCGTTTTGGAGTAGTTGGGGTAAATATAATTTTTGCTGTAGAGGTAGTACACCACGTTTTGTGCGTAGCTCGAAACGTATTGCTGCTGCTCCTGGTAGTTGGCAGCAGAGACGGTGAATGTTTCGGGACTGGTAAGGTCGATCTTGTTGAAGATAAAGCGACCGGCATCATCTGTTTTAAAAACGCTTCCGCTGCTGCCCAGCTTTATGCTCGCAAAAGGAATGGGTTTGCCGCTGTAGGCATCCATTACAGTACCGGTGATGAGTGAGCGCTCACCGAGGTAACTGATCATCGGGGTTTCATCTTTGGTGATCTTTTCCCATGCGAATCTCCTCCAGCCCGAGGTCATCAGCAAATAATCCAATGCCTGTGCTGATTTAGGTTCTTTTTTGTCGAAATAAAAGCCGGGTTCTTCCACCTTGTCCTTTATGTCGTTCTCGAGCAGCATCTTTGAAAGGATGTTGCCGCTGCGATCGTCAGCGAAAGAGAGCAGCTGGTCGTTCACCACGCTCATGGAAAAATTGCCGGGCATAGGCATGCCGTTCTCATCGGTAACGGTAACGGTCATGTGCACTTTTTCTCTCGGCAAATATTTTTCCTTATCGGTCTCAATTTTAATGTTGAGTTGCTTGTTTTGATTCACAAAGCTCAGGCGTTCGGCACGTGCAATGCCTTTGCTGTCGAACAAAGTGAATTGCGCCACGCCTACGGGAAAATTGCTGACGGGGACCAGTAATTTATTTTCACCCGGCTTTACGTCAAATGCTGTGGCGTAATAAATTTTTCCACGTACCTGTCCAATGATGGAAAGCTGTTCCACTTCGGTCGATCCGATGTTAAGTGTCATTTCATCGGGAGAGGAATGTTCGGTATTGAGCACATAACCCCTGGGCAATGCATCGGGAAGGGGATATTGTTTTTTAATGCCTTCGGGTTTGGTGATCTCGGCAACATATTTTTCTCCATTCTCGGGTTTGAAGCTGAATGAGCCCATACCCATGTGGTAGCTGCTGAAATCGGCCACTTTATTTCCTTTTGAATCTTTTATAACGCCTTCAATGTCGGCCGGCTTTTTGAATTCGTTCAATGCGCGGAAGGCCACGTTGCTTTTCAAATTAGTGATGAGGTCACCGCCTTCTGGGAAGAAAGCGAGGTCGATATTCCCAAGCACGATGGGAATGGAACGGGAGATGCTCTCTGTGCTTCCGTTATAATCGATCATAATGTTGATCAAGCCATCATTGCTCTTAAGGTTGCCGGGAAGTTTGAATTTTACAATGCGCATCCCGTCTATATTGGTCATGGATGTTTCTTCCACTTCCTGCTTGCCATTGATGCTTGCCACATATTTTATCTTATAGTTGGAAAGCGGTTTGTTCTCGTTGGTATTCACTTCTATTTTAGCTTCCACCTCATCACCGGGCCCGTAAGCCTTTTTGATGAAGTCGAGTTTCATTTTCAGGTTGGGCAATACGATGTCCTGCACCTGCAGCTCTTTTTCAAAACCATATTGCTCGCCCGAACCGTTAAGCGGATCATTCTTTTGCCAATTGGTATAGGCTTTTACTTTATAAATGCCGCCCAGCGCTTCACCGGATAAGGTGAAATCGCCCTGCGCCACTCCATCCTTTGTAATAAGGCTGATGGTTTTTTCGGTGGTGCCTTTGGGGCTGACCAGGTCAACGTGCACGATATCACTCTGCCCGCTCTTCTTAAAGGTTTCCCCGTCACGCACAAAAGCGCTGAACCAAATGGTCTCACCGGGGTTATAAAAGGGCTTATCGAACTGGAGGTACACCCGGTCTTCGGGTAATTTATCCGTATACGCTGTGGTTTTTTTCTTCAGCGAACGGATAAAGTCATTCTCAACGGCCATGCGGTAATATCCCGGGCCCATCCAGCTGGCCAATGCGAAAAGGCCCGTGGCGGCCAGCACTGCACCAGTGAATTTTTTTGTGGAAGCGTTCATGTGATCAGGTTTTTGTGGTTAGTGGGGACTCCATTTTCCCCTTAGATGCCGGTCTTCTTCAAATTCCATAACTAATCCGGTTTTTTTTGAATATTTTTGTTCTACCTGCAAGTGGCTGAGCTAAGCGACATAAAGAAGAGGTCCGACCTGGAGCTCATCGCGTTATATAAGAGTAACAGCGATAGTTCCATTGTTGGCGTATTATTTGAAAGGTATACACACCTGGTGTTCGGTGTTTGCATGAAGTACCTTAAGGACGAGGACCAGGCCCAGGATGCGGTGATGCAGGTGTTCGAAAAGCTGATCTCCGATCTGAAAAAGCATACGGTGGATAATTTCAAAGGATGGCTGTACATGGTGAGTAAGAACCACTGCCTGATGCATCTTCGCGGGGAAAAGAGTTTGCTCGAAAAAAAGAAAGAATTGAAAAAAGATGTGCCTGTGCTTATGGAATCGAGCTATGTTTTGCATCTCGAGAATGAAACAACCAAAGAAACCACTCTTACCAAACTGGAAGAATGCATCAGCAAACTCAATGAGAAGCAGCGCTTATCCGTGGAACTGTTCTTTTTAAAAGAGAAATGTTACCAGGAGGTGGCCCAGGAAACGGGCTTCAGCATGAATGATGTGAAGAGTTATATCCAGAATGGGAAAAGGAACCTTAAGATTTGCATGGAGAAGAATTGATGGATAAGGATAAACATATTTTTTTGGAGCATAAGGATTGCATCCCCAAGGATGTGCTTATTCGTTATGTGAACGACCAGCTGGATGCGCGTGAAAGGCACAGGGTGGAAAAGCACGCCATTGATTGCGCGATGTGTTCCGATGCCATAGAGGGGTTGATGGAGATGAAGGACCGTTCGCAGCTCAAAGGAATTATTGACAACCTTGACCGGAGAGTGACAGCCAAAGAGCAAAGCGGCCCTAAGATTTTGTGGATGGACACCCGCGTGCGCGTGGCAGCAGCTGCAGGTGCAGCATTGCTCATCGGTTTGGTCTACTTCTTCAACCGTAATCTTAATTCGGTCACCAATGAAAAAACGGTAAGCGAGAATCTTTCCGGGAAAACCAATTCAGTTGCGAGTGATACCGCGGTTCGTCCCGACTCCGTTAAAAATGCCTTAGAACAAAAGGGGAAGGACGAGGTGAAGAGGGATGACCAGGTAAGTCCTACCAACAGTTCAAATGCCTTACCGGTTCCTGATGACAGGAATGAAAAAAATAATGCAGGTGCAGGAGGCAAGGAAGCCCCGAAGCAAACCCAACAGGACGGTCCCACTTTTTCACTCACCAAATCAAAAAAGACCAATGAACCTACAGGCGATGATCGCAGCAACAGCGGGGAAAAGGAGAAGCTGAAGGACATTCCTAAAAAGCAGGATGAGGTAAAAAAGGAACCGGATAAGAATGATAAATATTACACCGGCAACACCTTAGACAATAACACCAGTAAAACAGAAAAGCCGGGTAACGATAAAACCGTGGATGATTCGGAAGGAACGCGCGAAGAGAAGCAAGATGTAGTTCTTTCCGATAAGACGAAAGAAAAGGATTTGAAGAAACATACAGAGGACGATCAAAAGGCGCCTACACAAACGAATTCGAATGGAGGGAACTTTGGATTCAGCTCCAACAACAATCAAAGTACAAGTCCCCAGCCGAAAAGTATTTCGGAGAATAATGATGCAGATGGCAAATCGGTCAGCGATACTACCAAAACCGTTTCCATGCTCGATTCGGTTTCATACCGTAAGGATGTTGAAAACGGAGTGAGCGATTACAATGCGAAAAACTATAAGAGCGCGGAGGTCTCGTTCAAAGAAACGCTTCGATCCAATCCTGTTGACCGAAAAGCATTATTCTATCTCGGCTCTACTTACCTCGACCAGGGCAAGCCCGATCTTGCCATAGAACAATTTGATAAGGTGATCGCGCTTGGCAAAGGAGAATATTATGACGATGCCCGGTACAAAAAGGCGGATGCTCTTATCCAGCAGAATAAAAAGACAGAGGCGAAAAAGATACTGGATGGCCTGATCAAAGAAGGCGGGCCTATGAAGCCCAAGGCGCTCGACCTCGAGAAAAAATGATCTATCTCCCCGGGCTTTCCACTCCCGGGATCTTCCACACATTCACTACATCATAGGTAATATCATTGCTGGCATCGGCAATGGCATCTATCAACCCTTCTCCTGCTGCGATCACCGTATAAGCCGCTAGTATTGCAAGTAGGGCGACCAGGTCGCAATTGCCACCGCTGTAGAACAAGCAACCCGCCCCGCTGCCCGACCCTATCCGTTTGGTAAGTTTAAAATATTCGTGGGGGTTATACACTTTTATTTTAGCGAGTGAATAATAGTCTATGCGCACCGGCTGCCCGCTCTTCCGGTTCACCGTAATGCCCAGCGAATCCGCTTCTGTCATCTTTCCACTTACCTGCTTTCCATTGCGTAGCTTCACATTCACCCTCGTGCCCGTTTGTATAAAAACATTTTTGCTCGTATTCACCCTGTGCTGTATGTAAAATCCACCCTGTGCAAAAGCACTGCCTGCCATTGTTGCGGCAAGCAAGAGTAAAAACAGGAAGCGGGAAAATTTCATTTCAATAAAGGTAAAAAAAAGGCCCTGCGTTTTGCACAGGGCCCCTCATTGCATGAACGATCTTATTAATAAACGATCACCTTCTTCACGGACTGGTTACTGCTGTTCTTCAGCGTGAACATGTACATGCCGGCACCATACTGCTTCACATCAAAATGTTTGCTATAGTGGCCTGAGTAGCCATCGAGTTTCTCGCTGTACACCAGCTGACCTAATTCATCGGTGATCTCCACCACATAATTATCTTTCTTGTTCAGGTCAAAGTTAATGTCGAACTGCCCGTTGTTGGGGTTCGGGAAAATGCTCAGCGTTCCACTGGTGATGTCATCACTCATACCGGTAAACACTGCCGAGAAACCGGAAGAGCAGGAGGAGCATCCGTTCACATCCGTGATGCAAACTGAATACGTACCTGTCTGGGTAATGGTATACGTTTGTGAAGTAGCACCGTTGATCAGCACCGAATTAAGGTACCATTGATAGGTGACAGCTGCCGATGAGGTGAGCACGTTACCGTTCTGCGTAATAGTGGGAGCAGGAGGTAAAGGATTCACCGTGACAATTACTACATCAGTTGCGGTACATCCCGGTCCATTGGTCACCGTAACAGTGTAAGAAGTGGTTGTTGTGGGTGAAGCAACGGGGTTTGCAATGGTGGTTGAACTCAATCCTGTTGCAGGTGCCCAGCTATAAGTACCGCCCCCCGATGCACTGAGCGTAGTATTATCGCCCATGCAAATGGAAACATCCGATCCCGCATTCGCCACAGGGTTGTT
>DATDFI010000301.1:0-4399 GCA_036522695.1 Bacteroidia bacterium
AGATGAACGTGTGATGATCGTGCCGGGAACAGACGGGCAAAAAATGAGTAAGTCGCTTAATAACTTCATCAATATTTTCCTTCCTGAAAAAGAATTGCTGAAAGTGGTGAAGACCATCGTAACGGATGCCACCCCGCTGGAGCAACCAAAAGACCCCGATAAATGCAACGTGTTTGCGCTTTATAAACTTATTGCTCCTGCCGACCGGGTAGCGGCCATGCGTGAAAACTATTCGAAAGGCGGTTATGGCTACGGGCACGCCAAGCAGGCGCTCTTTGAAGCGCTGATGGAACGTTTCAGGAATGAGCGTGACGCCTACAACCGTTTCATGAGCGATAAGGCCGAGCTGGAACGCGAATTGCACGAAGGCGCTCAAAAAGCGAAAGCGATCGCAAATGCAGTGCTGAAACGCGTGCGGGAAAAGGTCGGTTACTGAACCACCAGCTTCCTTGTCACAGTGCCTTCGCTGGTAGAGAGCGAAATAAAATAAACTCCTTTCGCAAAGCCTGAAGTATTCAAATTCACCTGCTGCTCACCGGCTGAGAATTCCTTTTCAACTACTGTACTTACTTTCTCTCCAAGTACATTTTGGAGACAGATCACCACTTTATCCGCAGAAGATAATTTGAAGCCGATAGTGCTGTTCCCACTCGAAGGGTTTGGGAAAACAGAAAAAGAATTTCCGAGGTTCAGCAATTCATCGGTGCCCAATGGGCCTGAAAGGTTGATGTCATCGAGATAAATATTATTTCCTCCTTTATTATAGAACTCGAATTTGAACCGCACATCCGTTTCGCTGGCATATGGAGAAAGGTTGATGGAATCGAGCCGCCACTGCAAATAACTTCCGGGAGTGAAAGGCGTGTTTTGCGGAGGCACAGTTGCCAGCGTATTTCCGTAACGCGCATAACGCGGGTACCAGGTCTTACCGCAATTGGTGGAAATATAAATTTTCAGGAGGTCCCTTGAAGTGTCGATCTGCGCGTACGAAACCTTAAAATATAAATGCGGGTTCACGATCACGCTGAGGTTCATGGATGGGCTGATGAGCTGGTCCATGTCCATATAATTATTCCCATAATTATTGATGGTGACGGAATACGAGCCGGAATAACTTGCGGCATTTGTACGATACCAACCCAGCCCGTTCGTATCGTTCACGATCCAATCCGGGTTAGGAATGGCGCTCTGCTCAAAACCTTCATAATACTGCCAATTGGAATAAGTCGCATTGTTAGGACTTACAGTGACATAATTTGTTTTGGTGTAAGTAGCCCCACCGGTGGTCGTTCCAGCTGTGAGCGAAACATTATATGTCCCCGGTGTGTTATAAACCACTGTTGGGTTTTGCTGTGTTGAAGAAGAAGGCGTCCCCCCGGGGAAATTCCAGTTCCAGGAAGTTACCGTTGCATTCCACGACATATCCGTAAAACGAATGGAATCGCCCACGCACACCATTCGCGCATTCTCCATGAAATAAGGAATGGGGATACATGGAGGGAGCACCGTTCCGTCAGTGCCTGTTGCAACAAGATTTGAATTTTGCCAGAGAAAAAATCTTCCGCCCACAGTTGAATTAAGCGCTGCATCACAAACCTGCGCCTGTCCCACTGTAAACATTTTGGTACAAAGCGCGTAGTCCATATAATTCTCCACGTTCTCCAGCGGACCGCAGCTTGCAGCGTTAAGGTTACAGGTCAAACAATTCCCGATCGTATTCGGGGTGTCGGCAATCCCATCGTCAATAGAACAATTGTTCGCATCACCACAGGAGTTGGTCCCTCCCCAGGTATGGGGCAGGTTGAAATAATGCCCGAGTTCGTGTGTAAGTGTACGCCTGCAAAAATTGGTCCCGCACGAAGTGCCTACACCGCCAAATTGGGTGTGCAGTACTACAACGCCTTCACAACCGGGAGGCGCGGTGCCGGGATAATAAGAGTAGCCGCCAGCGCCAAAGGAAATCTGCGCCACTACCCAAATGTTCAGGTATTTTGAATTGTCCCAGCTGATGATGGCTTTCACATTGTCATCGGCATTGTAGGTGAGAAGCGATGCAGTGCGTGTAATGCCATTCGTACAATTTCCATCGGGGTCGACCTGAGCCAAACGCAATTGAACATTCACATTCCCGATGATAGGTTTGAAAGGAGGATTCACATTGGCTGTATCCGCATTCATTCGCTGCAAGTCGGTATTCGCTATGTTGATCGCATCATACACCTGCGCATCCGAAATATTTTCGGGGCCCCAATAGTGAATGATGTGCACTACCGTGGGAATGATGTATGGCGTATTGGCCGCGCGCTGATGCGGGTGCGACTGAATATACTGGCGTGTAAAATCGGCCAGCTGCTTGTGCTTGTTTTCTATGGAAGGATCCTTTTTCAACTGTTGTTGATACATGTGATCTGTACCGCATGTTTGCTGTGCTGCCGCCTGTTCAAAAACAGCGAAGCCTGCCATAAGCAGGCCCGCTGAAAATAAAATGGATCTCTTCTTCATTTTCAGTTGATGATGATCTTCCGGTTCACTGTTTGCCCGCCCGCTTCAAGACGAACAAAATAAATTCCCGCTTCCACATTTTGCTTTTGAATATTGAGTTGATGCTCGCCCTCCGGGAGCGGCCCGCTGAATACATTTTGCACGGTACGGCCCAGCACATCCACCAGCGAAAGCTTTACATTTTGCTTTTCCTGCAAAGTGAACGAAACCGTTGACTCCTCTTTCATCGGGTTGGGGAATACAAAAAGCCCATACGCATTTTCATATTCTTCAACACCGCTTGCGCCATTGATATTGATGTCATCGATATAAACATTATTTCCACCATCACTAACGAACACAAATTTGAAAAGCAAGTTGGTGGAGCTTGCATAGGGCGCAATACTTACGGTCTCCAGCCTCCAGTCGGTCCACTGCGGAACATAGGAAGAAGTGGTGGGTGAAGCTGTTTTTAAAACGCCCCCGGATTTATTATAACGTATGGCCCAGGTCTGGCCGCAATTAGTAGAGACATACATCTGCAATTTATCCGCATCAGCGGAAGTGCGCTGGGCGTAAGCCACCCTGAACGTAAATACAGGAGAAGGGATGACCGTAAGGTCAACCGAGGGCCCGATGAGTTCATCCGTTTGCCCCGACTCAGAAGTGCCATTAGTGATCATCACCGATTTTACACCGGTGTAGTTCGGACCTGTAACACTGGTCCATGTATTTCCACCGTTATTCACCACCGACCAATCTGTGCTCGGGAGCGAAGAAATACTTTCGAAACTTTCGGAATACTGCCAGTTGCTGTAAGTAGCGGTGGAACTGCCCACGTGAATGTAGGCCGTGCGGGTCAGGGAATTATTTCCGGCCCCATTGCTCACCACCATTGTCACATTATACGTCCCGGGAGTATTGTACGTGATCACGGGAAATGAATCTGTAGAAGCAGAAGGCGTTCCACCGGGGAACGTCCAGCTCCACGAGGTGGGATGGCCGCCCGTACTCATCCAGCTGAATGAAACATTGGAGCCCGCACACACGAATTGTGTGTTTGAAATAAAATCGGCAATGGGCGCGCAGGTGGGATTGGTGTTCACTCCTGTTGCAGTGAGTGTGGCAGTGGTCCACAGTGAATTGCGGCTTCCTGCATTTGCAGTGATGGCTGTGCGCATACGCGTTACCTGCCCGGCCGTGAACATCCTGGAGCAATAAGAATATTCCATGTAGTTCTGTACATTCTCCACCACGTTCACATTACACACATCATTATTGGTGAGGTTGCAGGTGGTCCATCCTTTTGTTTGAGGAGTATCGCCCACGTTATCATCACCGCAGGCAACACCGGGCGCATTGCTGCTTCCCCAGGTATGTTTAAGATTAAAGAAGTGCCCGATCTCGTGCGTGAGTGTGCGTGAAGTGAGTGCAGAACCCGTTCCAATGCTTCCCACATAATCCGACCGAACGATCACACCGTCCACCCCGGATGAAGGTGCTGTTCCGGGAAGGTAGGCATAAGCTGCTGCAGTATGAACGGGGTTTCCGCTTTGATCGTATGTAGTGATGGTTTGACAGACCCAGATGTTCAGGTATTTTGAACGGGGCCACGGGTTGAGTTTCGACCCGTCATCGCCAATGTATGTTTCGGGAGAAGCAATGCGGTCTATTCCTGTTGTACAGTTCCCGCTGGGATCTTTACGCGCGAGCTTGAACTGAAAACCCACATCTGAAGCGAGACTTTGAAATTGAGAGACGATAACAGAGGTATCGGCATTTTGCTTGCGATAATCGCGGTTAAGGATAGCGAGTGCATCCATGACCTGGTCATCGGAAATATCTTCGGGGCCGTATTCATGAATGATGTGGAACACCACTGGAATAGTATAGATCGGGCTGGGCGTGGATTGCGTAT
>DATDFI010000302.1:0-4442 GCA_036522695.1 Bacteroidia bacterium
GCGTTTATATCGTATGCCGGTGACAATATCCAGCCTTTATCCGTAAAAAGGAAGCCGTGATTTCTAAGATGGTCATCTGTGTTTTTCACGCAAATATTGAATACTATTCTTTTCCATAACTCTTCTAAATTTTCGTTTACTCTTGCCCCGTTCCTTATTAAAAATTCTGCAAGCTGTAAATAACTAGCCCCACCCTCATGATCGTCACCATCAGTATGGCCTGTTAGCGTCATTGCCGAAGCGAAATGGATCCTTTCACCTTTCCCTGTTCTATCAAACCGCTTTGTCAGAAAGGTGTGATACTTACTATTGAACTTTTGAGCTCTTCCCTCTGCAATATTTAATCCTGAAAGTTTAGCCAATTCGTTTACAACCATTTCCCAGCCACCAACATCTTTATCGTCATTTTTACTTGGAAATTTTGCAATCCATAAATTTCCCTCGGGGTCCAAAACACCTGATTTGGGCCTCGCCCCCCCTAATGAAGTTCCCGGGGCGATCAGCATGTTGATCCACTTCGAGTACTCGGGATCATCTATGTTGTCTTCTTCAAATTTTAAACTTGCATGCTCCAGCTCTCGTAAAGAAACCCAGGGTGGTGAGGCCATTTCCTTGTTATCATTCAGGAATTCACCTTTCTCTTCTAACTTAAATCTTAGTGCGCCCATTCGATGACCGTCAAAAACGCCTAATAAGTAATCAGACTCAAGTAAGTTTTTAGGCTTACGTGATCCCTTTTTTGCCAGTAAAGCTTCTCTTCTTTGCATCAGAACTCTTCCCCATCTGTCAGGGCACGAATCTAAAAAGATCCCAAAATTACGTTTGTCATCTCTTACATATTGTGGGCCCGAATAAAGCTGAAGGTCTGGATCAATTGTTTGTGAAAACCCGGATCTCAACCAAGCCTCGTCATATTCAAATAAGAATATTTCCTTTCCTTTTGAGAGAGTGCTGTAAAGGCAGCCCATTAGAGCCGCATCCGCCAGGTCCCGCCAATGTGCATAGACGAATATTTTTTTATGGAAATCAGTAACTGCCATTTTAAAGGTCATTTATTTTTTTTTGGAGCTCTTTTTTTTACAACCAGCTTAGCATCTTGAAGTTTTCGACCTAATGGATCTTCATTCGCTATCTTCAATAAATCCTTCTCAAGTCCTAAAACGAAAAGAACTTTATAATAAATACCCATCGCAACGCTTGGTGATCCCTTCTCAACGTGCCAAAGCGTCACACGATTAATATTCGCCCTCTCTGCAACTTGCTGAGAACTAAGCCTTCTGCGCAGTCTTGCCAATTTAATATTCATACCTAGTTCATTTAGGGTTTTTAATGAGGCGGGCAACAGACCATATGTATTTTCTTTCATAATGATTATAATTATAAACAAATATACAAAAAATGTTTATAATAATCATCATTGTAATAACATCTAAATATTGATATTCAAACCTGTTATTTATAATTAATTGATAGTAAGCAATTTAAGTATAGGCCGAAGCTTCGCAGAGGTAAGTCTAATAGGCCGAGGTAAATGCCCGTTTTCACCAAGTATCAACATCAGTTGAATATATGGATGCCAGGCTATAACTTCGACTGCCGAAACGGTTTACCGTTTGAGAGCGAGCTCTCACGGTGAAACCGCGGAAGTCGAGCTTCAGCTTAGCTGGAAATTCAATTGATGTTGTAATCAATTACAACGGGCTTTACTTCATTAGGACTTCCGGTGTTTTCCTGAGGTGAGGTTTTCAATGATCTTCCGAATACCACACTCCGAATAAAAATCAAGGGCGACATCCTGTTTTTTTAACCGAAACACCGGCAGGCATGAGGAGATTTGCTTTTCCTCTCCAAATAGATTACTTTTAATATTCAAAATTTCAGCATGAAGAAACTATACTCCTCTCTTCTTTTCACCCTTATAATTTTAGGTGCGCAGGCCGGGCCGTGGACGCAGATGGCATCTATGGGCGGGTTGGGCCGTCACCGGGCTTTTTCATTCAGTATCGGGAGCCATGGTTACGTGGGCGGAGGCTGGAACAGTAATGTATTTTACTACGACATGTGGGAGTATGATCCCGCCACCAATTCCTGGGCCCAAAAGGCAAATCTTCCCACTTACATGTGGAGCGATCCGGGTTTTGGGATCGGGAATAAGGGATACGTGGTTGAAGGCGGTTATACCTATATGTATACTCCTTTGACCAATACGTGGAACATTGTGAATTTTAATTCTCCGTCAGCCACCTATTATGACCAGATGAAATTCACTATAAACGGGAAAGGCTATATCTGCGATGATACTTATATATGGGAGTTCGATCCGCAAACCAATAACTGGATCATCGTTTATACACTTTCGTTCCCGTTTTACGGTGACCTGGCCTTTGCAGCGAACAACAAGGGATATTTTGTGGATGTGTATTACAACGATTGCTTTGAATTCGATCCTACCTCCGCTTCGATAACCATGAAGAGTCCGCTTCCGGCTACTAATTCGCAAGCTACCTCGTTCGGGGTGAATGGAAAAGGTTATGTTGGATTGGGCCAGGTGGGCA
This sequence comes from Bacteroidia bacterium, assembly GCA_036522695.1. Lineage (GTDB taxonomy): Bacteria > Bacteroidota > Bacteroidia > JADZBD01 > JADZBD01 > DATDFI01. The sequence goes on from DATDFI010000302.1 coordinate 2,556, forward strand.
TTGACGATGTGCGCGAGTTTTACGAATACGATCCCATGACCGATTCGTGGAGAGGCATTAATCGTATGGAGGGTGATGCCCGCGAAAATGCAACGGCATTTACGATCGGGAATACGGCTTATGTAGCTTGCGGGACCAATGGCATTAACCATAATGACCTTTGGCAATTTGATAATACCAAAGTAACGGGTATCATTGAGCAAAATAACCCGGATGAGTTCTTCGTGTTCCCGAATCCTTCGGTGGATGGAAAGTTTTTTGTGAAGCAGGAGGGAGGCGGGATGAAAAATATGAGCGCGCAGGTATTTGATGCTGCCGGGAAACTGGTGAAAGTGGAAAAGCTTCAGCAAAATTCAACGATCGATCTTTCGGCCTCACCCAATGGGAATTATCACCTTGTTTTATTGGATGCGTGGCAGCATGCCGTGGCATCCAAGAAGCTGGTGTTACAGAAATAAAGAGTGAAAATAATTTTGAAAGGAAGGCAGCCAGGTGGTTGCCTTTTTGTTTTTGCTCAGCGAAGTGTTCGCATTTACTTAAATCCCACAGCAGCGTAACCCACCCAATGCCGGATGGTAGCTATGGCTGTGACACCCATTCCCTGCAGGTCATCAACTTTGATGTGCGCGTGATCGAGTGAGTTGCTGTAGCCGAGTAAAGTGCCGAGGAGCGGTTTTGCTTTTAAGTACTGTTGCAGGTATAAGCCCGTGAGTAATCCCACCGGTACGGAATAGCGCCCGCACCAGGTCCATTTGTATTCCTTGAAATTTTCTTTTTGCACGGTGTATTCGGTGAACAATTTTATTTTTTCAGTCTTCAGCTCATCTTTCAAGCAATTGTTCATGATCTCGTGTTCGTGCTCCACGGCTTTGTTATAACCGGCCGTATCGGCTCCGTAGAAAGCAAAATTCTTTCCGCTCCACTGCTCATCGCCATAATGCACTGCATCGGTAGAGATAAGCAGCGCCACATCTTTTCCCCATTCCAGTTTTTTCTCTTTCATGATGGAGCCGATGGCTTCGGCCAAAGGCTTTGCCAGCTCGTTCATGCGGTCGAATGACATATAAGGAGCGAGAATGGAAATGATCTGCACATCGCGGTTATAATACTGCAGAAAAGGCACTTCGGCTTCCACCGAATGTTCCAGGGCCTGCATACTGTCGTTCACCTCGTAGATGTCCTTTGGTAATTTTTCCATTATGCTCTCGCGCAGCGAAGAAACTTTCACATTGCCATAAGGCCCGCGCCAGTGCGTAAAGCTGTCGAAGATGAGTTTGTTCTCGAGGTTGAGTTTGGCGGCTTTGTGCGCCACACCAAAAATAATTACGGTCCTGGCTTTTATGTTTTGCAGCACGAGCGGGTAAAGGTAACCCACGTATGAATAATCATCGTGCGGGGCGATGACCGTGCGCCAGGCGGTGTTGCCGGACACTTGTTTTTCATGGAGGATGCCGGCAATCCTTCCTCCATCCTGTTTTTGTATGCGCTGCACCACGCTGTCCATTTGCGTGCGCAGGTGCGCGAAGCCCACGGTGTCGGCCAGCCCGCGCAATTTGATCTGTGCTTCCATGGTGAAAGAGATGGAGGAAAGAAAGATGAAGAAGAGCTTTTTCATGAGTGAAAAATCTTTTCCGAAGATAAGGGAAAGCGCAAAGGGCACAAAGATTTTTTAACCGCAATACGCAAGGAAGAATCGATAAACGAATTTCTTAACGTACCAGTGTTTCGGCAGTTCCCTTGATCGAAAAGGGTCATTCCGCGAAATGCATCTCCACCTGTTCTTCCACTTTTTTCACCTTTTTACCGCGCACGGTGAAGAGGAGAAGCAATGGGATACACAGCGCGAAGAAAATACCCACGAATAAAAATACATCGCTGTAGGTAAGC
>DATDFI010000303.1:0-5490 GCA_036522695.1 Bacteroidia bacterium
GTATGATTCGAAAGGCGCAGGTTTCATCATCCAGTAAATCCCATGAGGACTTTCACGAAAATATTTTTCATTGTTGTCCTTATTTGCTTTTCGCCCGCCTCATTCGCGCAAAACCTGGAGAAGATCGGTGATAAGGACGCGCTGAAGGTGAACGGTGGTTTTAATTTCAATTCCACCTTTTATCATGCCGATGGAATGATGCCGAGGCGCGATCCCTTCGCCTGGTTCTTTTCGGGCAATATCAACTTTTCCATTCTCGACTGGAGCATACCCTTCACATACACGTACAGCAACCTGCACGGGACCTTCACACAACCTTTTGATCAATACTGCATTGCTCCGCAATATAAATGGATCAAGACCTACATCGGTTACGCGAGCATGAATTTTTCGAGCTACACTTTAGCCGGGCATGTTTTCCTTGGCGGGGGAGCCGAACTTACCCCGGGAAACTGGAAGATCGATTTGATGTGCGGTCGACTTAAGAAAGCGGTAGAATATGATGTGCTCAATAATTCGGATGCGAACATGAGTTACAGGCGCATCGGGTACGGTGCGAAAGCCGGCTATGAAAAGAACGGGCATGGTTTATTCCTCTCCTTCTTCCGCGCAAGCGATGATCCTTTATCCATTCCTTATGTTCCGGTTACTTCATTGATACGGCCTATGGATAATGCGGTGATGAGCATCAGCGGTAAAACAAAACTGAACAAGCATTTTTTTGCAGAAGGAGAATATGCCTTATCGGGGCTTACCAGGAATTCGCTTGCAGAAGCGGAAGTGAGCGGGGAGCGAACGAATTATTTGCCTGTAGTTTTTGTGATGAGAACCACTTCCCAGTTCTTTCATGCGATGAAAGGCTCCCTGGGATATCAAAGTCAAAAGTTCCGTCTTAACCTGAATTACGAACGCATCGACCCGGATTATCAGACGCTGGGCGCCTATTATTTTACCAATGACATGGAGAACATCACCCTCGCACCGGCCCTCACACTCTTTAAAAACAAGCTGAACATCGCTGCTAATACAGGATTGCAGCGCAACAACCTCGATCACACCCGATCCGGCACCATGAAACGCTGGGCAGGATCGGTGAATGTGAGTTTTGTACCCAATGCTAAATTCACTTTTAGCGGCAGCTACTCCAACTTTACGAGCTATACAAAGATGCGACCGCAGAATGACCCGTATTTCCAGAATACGCTGGACACGCTCAACTTTTACCAGCTCTCGCAAAATGCGAATGCAAGCTGCAATTACAATTTCGGGAAAAAGAATTTCAAACAATCGCTTACGCTTACCGCATCGTACCAGGTGACCGGTGAAAAAAGAGGAGAACAGGTCCCCGTTATTTCATTGTACGGTGGGCAGCATACCGTCACCATCCCATCGATTGTTTACAACAGCAATATCGGTTACACGGTAAATCATGTGCCCACGCGCACTTCAGTGATGTTCGCGATCAATGGGAATCAAAGTTTACTCGGAAGCACCGCCACTCTTTTTATCGGGCCCAATCTTGCAATAGGACAAAGCTTTTTGAAAAATCTTCTGCGCGTGAGTTTGGGAACTTCTTACAATCGCGTGCTCACGAATAATGTAGCGAACAGTTCGGTAATGAACAACCGCTTAAGTGTGAATTACAATCCCAAGGTAAAAAATACGAAATCCGGGAAACCTTCTTTCGGGTTAAGCTGCTTCTGCCTCAGTAAATTCGCGACAAGTTCCAGTGCAACATCCTTCAGGGAACTCACCGTGCTGGCGAATGTGAATTATAATTTCTGAATTCAAAACACCTGCACGTTCCGCTTCCTGGCATTTGGGTGCGCAGGGCACGAGCGCAGAAGGTGCGCAAAAGACAAGTGCTGAAGGTAAAAAGAAGAAAATGAGCGCCTTCATAATTGAAACATCAACGGGAATTAGTTTCAAGTCTCCTTTTTTTCACCACTTCTTTGGGATGAAAGTGGTAAATAAAGCCGGAGTACAGGAAAGGGCGGGAAACGGTGTGGTTTAAAAACCCGGTATGGTCGGACAGGTAAGTCCCGGGATTGGAACCCTCAACCTCGTCAAGAAAAGGAAAACAGATCCATGCGCCCGGCTGTATGAAAAAAGAAAACCGTGTTTTGAATCTTATCTTGTACGTCATGCTTAATACGAGAAGATCCTGGCTCATTCGCTCCAACCTGTAATGATGATCCATCTCCTGTCCGTGATATTTATTCTGAATATTGGTGTAATCGAAATCATTAAAAAAAAAGCGGTTGAATTGAGCGGAAAAAACTTCCTGGAGATTATTCTTCCACGAAGAATAAATATCCGACTGGATCATTAGCGCTTTGTACCTCGAATCTATTACGGAACAGGAAGCGTTTTCACCATCTGGGAAAACTCCGTAATCACCGCTCCTGCTTCTGATACCAGAGCCGAATCCCCCGTAAATGTCGAAGCCGCATTTATTTTTTATAAGGTAATACCCGGCACTCGCCTGCCATTGATCCGTGCCTTTGTCATTACTTTTTCTGAATAATGTGAGATAAGAATTGAAACACAGCCCGAAATGTTCAACCGGTGAATAACTGCTTTGCAATTCCACGTGACCCAGGTTACCTTGCATGCTAACGTGGCCGTCATGCCTTTTCTCCGGTCCGGGCGCATTGGTAGTGCAGGGCACCAGCGCGGAGGGCGCGCAGGCAACGAGCGCAAGCGCTATCGAAAAAAACAAGAACAAATTTTTCATGTTCAATTTATATTTCGCAGGTAAGACGAAGATGCGCGATCGCGGGTTGGAACCGCCCCTTTGTTCATCCCCTCCAATAGACTATATTTGCTCTACTCACTCAAAACCTCGCTCCCATGAAACTCAACTGGAAACTTATTCTCGGGCTCTCCCTTTTCGGGCTCGCAATGGCCGTCCTTACGGTTTATCTAATTCCTTTTAACCGGGAATTCTTTTTCTGGATCCCGATCTTTTTACTTTGCGGATTTCTCATTGCGAAATTCGCCCCCGGAAAATATTTCCTGCACGGCTTTGCCACCTCGCTGGTGAATTGTTTCTGGATCACCAGCATTCACGTGGTCATGGCCAAGGAATACATCATGCGCCATCCCGAAGAGATGAAGATGATGGCCGACTGGCCTATGCACGACCACCCGCGCAGGTGGATGCTCATTATGGGTCCTGCAATAGGAATTGTTTGCGGTTTGATCGTGGGCGGGCTCTCCTGGCTTTTTGCAAAGCTGATGAAGAAGAACTGAAAGGAAGATCACCCACCATCTTTTCCTGACCCTGCAATGCCGGAAAATATTTTTCTGCGACTCGTTTACATTTACATCGGCACAAACGATTATAAAACCGATTTCAATTACTATAAAAATATTTTAGGCGCGAGGCTGGTGTGGGAAAAAACGGGGTTCGGGGCGCAGGTGGCGGCCTTTGATCTTTGCGGAGAACCTTATTTACTTATTGCCGATCATATTAAAGCCCCAGCCAAGCGGCTCATCTATGCGGTAAAAAATATCCGGGACGCGAAAAAAGTTTTAGAGTCGCGGGGATGGAAGGCGGAAGGAGAAATTTTTGAAGTACCCGATGGTCCCTGCCTTAATTTTTCCGACCCAAGCGGCAACGATCATGCGATCATTGAAATGAAACGCGGGTATATGTTCGGGAAATGATCAAATGACCGTTGTTTTTTTACGCACCGCCATGTATCCCAGTAAAGCGAATGGGATGCAAACCAGGGCACCAAGTATAACGAACCAAAGCGGGTGACCCGGGATACTCATCACATTCATGATGCTACCGGCTGTTATCACCACTCCAACAATAAATGAAGCCCGCGCTGTTTTGCAGCCCGAAACAAGCGCTGCCACCAGCCCTCCTGCAAAACAAGCAACGGCATATCCAGCGATCATGAACCCGAAGGCGCCTGCAGGCATGGCCTCCACCATTTTTTTCACTTCCGCTGCATTATTGAGGTCAATCCCCGCTGGAGGAGGATAAACCTTGCCGGTGAGAACGTCCGAGAGAAAAACAAGGCCTGCTGCTATTACAGCACCGGCAATCACGGAGAGGATACGATGAAGCATGGAAAAAGGATTTTAGGATCAGCTTAAAAGTTTTTTGTTGCGCTTGTGACGTGTGGAATCGCGTTTGGTTTTCCGGGCGAGATTTTTTTCGAAGGCGGTAGTCAGGTCAATGCCGGTTTGATTGGCCAGGCATATGAGCACGAAAAGCACATCCGCCATTTCCTCATCGAGCCTTTTATCCTTGTCATTTTTTTTAAAGGACTGGTCGCCATATTGCCTCGCAATGATGCGGGCCACCTCCCCCACTTCCTCGGTGAGCATGGCCATATTGGTGAGCTCGGAAAAATACCGCACTCCGTATTGTTTGATCCAGTGGTCTACTTTCGATTGTGCTTGCTTGATGGTCATAGAATGAATGAGTGAATGAATGAATGAGTGAATGAGTGAATGAGTGATTATTCCTTGTTCTTTGTATCGATCAAAATAGTTACCGGTCCGTCATTGAGTAAAGCCACTTTCATGTCTGCACCAAATTCACCGGTCTGCACTTTTTTACCAAGGTCGGTTTCCATTTGCTTTACGAAAGTCTCATATAACGGGATGGCGATCTCCGGCTTGGATGCTTTAATGTAAGATGGACGATTTCCCTTTTTGGTGGATGCGTGCAAGGTGAATTGCGAAACCACTATGATGTCTGCGCCTGTTTCCTTCACCGAAAGGTTCATCACGCCATTCGCATCATTGAATATCCTGAGGTTCGTGATCTTCCCGCTAAGCCATGTGATGTCTTCACCCGTATCCGCATCTTCAATTCCGATCAATACGAGCAAACCGTTTCCAATGGATGATTTTATATTTCCATTGATCGTGACGGAAGCTGAGGTAACCCGTTGAACAACTGCGCGCATTTACCTGAATCTTTTTTCAAAATAATACCGGGTATGGTTGCCGGGAAAATTTTCGTGCTTCCCGATCACCGTGTATCCATTCTTTAAGTAAAATTCCGGTGCATGGAAATCAAATGTACTCACCATAGCAAGTACCGCTCCTTTTTCCCTTGCTATATTTTCCACTTCCTTCATCAGCATTGAACCCAGGCCGTTTTTCCTGTGCCCTTCGCTCACCCAAAGCACATTGATCTCCAGCCCGCCCCAATGCCCCAGCATGGCAAGGATGCCGCCTATCACTTCTCCACTTTCGTTCTTTGCTGCAAACTCCAGTCTCATCCACTGCCCGGGAATAATATAGGGCACAACCGACTCGTTGTAACCATTTAACCCTTCAACGATCCGCTTTCGCGAGTCTTGATCATCATTGCAGGAAACTAAAGTTACTTTGTGTCCCATTTGCCATGCTTCTTTAATCGTAATCGTACTTCGTCAAATCTGAAATTCAATCATCATATTCTTTTTCAAGTTCCTCTCCCATCACTATTCCAAGATAAGTATTGTACCGCGAGGCCGC
>DATDFI010000304.1:0-6780 GCA_036522695.1 Bacteroidia bacterium
TCATGTGTATATTTTATCACTGATTTCTATTTTCGCATGGAATACCCATATTGATTTTCTTTTGATGCACACAAAGGTAAATGGGTGTTTCAGGCTGTTGGAATATCGATATTAACAGTTGTGCCCCGGCCGGGGCCGGAGTCGAATTCTATCTTTCCGGCAAGGTACTCAACCCTGGAAATGCAGCTGTTCATTCCAATTCCTTTTTTTGCTTCTTCGGGGTCAAATCCCCTCCCATCGTCTTCCATCATGATATTGATGTGATCGGGAAACTGCAGGAGCTGCACGCTCACGTTTTTTGCTCCTGCATGCTTGATAACATTGTTGAGCAACTCCAAAAGAACGTGGTAAATGGTAATTTCAAGTGTATCCCCTTTCTTATCGGAATACCCGTGATCAATGAATTCAATTTTGATCCCGGTACTTGATGCTACGTTTTCGAAAAGGCTTTGCAGAGCAGGGACCAACCCGCTCCGGGAAAGGACTGCCGGCATGATGTGATGTGAGACATTGCGCAGCTCTACAATGGCTTCCCGGAGCAATGCCAGCGAGGCGCGGTATTTCACGATTTGTTCTTCATCCAGCCTGAGCGTGCTTTCCTCCATACGTTCAAGATTCAGTTTCGCAGCCGAAAGGACGGAGCCGAGCCCATCATGCAGATCGGAAGCGATACGTTTCCGTTCTTTTTCCTGGGTGTCGATCACGGTGTGAAAGATCTCCTGGCGCTGAAGGTTTATCTTCTCCTGCAGCCTGTGGGCCTGGGCCAGGCGACTTCGGTTGAAGAGAAGAAAAAGTATCAGCGTGATGAGGATAACGGACCCCATGATAAAATTCCTGAGCAGCGCTCCCGCATTTTTTTCGGCCACGGCCAATTCTTTTTCCTTACTCAATAAAACGATCTCCTGGTCTTTTTTTTCCACGTTGTATCGTGTATTCAGTTCGCTGACCTGCCTTTGCGTCTCCTCATTATCGAGTGAATCCTTCAGGGAGGCATAACGTGTAAAATAAAAATATGCGCTATCGAATTTCTTTTGCTTTTCAAAAGCGAGTGCTAATTGGTAGCAGGCTTCGCGTATATCTTCGCGGTGGCCGATGCGGGAGGATATAGAAAGCGCCTGGTGAAAGCCGGAAAGGGCCTCAGGGAGTTTCCCCATTGCCATTTTTATGCCGCCAAGACTGATGTAATACAATGCCAGGTCGTAGGGATTGGGATGACTTTTCACCGAATAATCGATGGCCTTCTGGATGTAGCGGAGGGCATTGGCGGTGTCCCCGCTAAGCTGGTAGGTGTGCCCGATGTTGTAGAATACCAGGCCGGCCTTCACTTTATTATCGGCCTTCCGGTAAATATCAAGAGCTTTAAAAAGATAATCAAGTGACAATGAAAAGTTCTTTTCGCGATCATAAACCTCGCTGATGTCGCAGTAGGCGCTGGCTTTCATCATTTGATCGCTGGAAGCCTCGGCCATTGCCAGGTAATCGCTGTAATATTTTTTTGCCAGCGCCTCGTTGTGAAGGTTGGTGTAAATGAATCCCAATAGGCTGGTATACGAAGCGGTGTTCGCCTTATCATTGCGTTCCTGGGCGAGTTTGAACCCCGCCAGGCATATTTCCATGGCCCGGGAGTAATGGCCGGTGAAGAAGAGAACATTCAAAAAGCCGGAGCGTATGCGAACGAGTTCGGAATAATCAGTAACAGGATCGATATGCGGCAGGGACTTTTCGTAATGATCAATGGCCCCTTCAAAATCTTTCCCTTCAAATGCGCTCGTGGCGAGCATCAACTCAGCCAGGTAGATCCCTCTTTGAAAATGTAGCCTGTTGGCGAGCAATAAGGCCGAATCAGCTGCACTGCTTCCCTCGTGTGTGCTCAGGAGATTGCGGTAATACGAAAGGCGGTAAAGCTGAGTGACCCGGTGCGAATCCCTGGGAAGAGGCAAAACCAGCTTTTCGATGGAGTCGGCCTGCGCCCTGTAAAGCGAATCATAGAGCTGCGAAAAAGAAATTCCCGGGAAGGCCGTCAGCAAAATAGAAAGGAACAGGATTATTTGCTGTCTACGCATCGTGCGCAATTTATTTTCAACCTTTCACGCAGGTAAAAACAAAAGCAGGTGGAATATTGATGGGGGTGAAGTTGATGCGGATGCTGTGAAAGATCTCTTTTAATTTTTTGCGTGAGGCGAGGGAATACTGGAACTGGATGTAGGAACCGCCTTTTTTTAGCGCCTTGGATGCTGCACGTAGGATGTTGTATTCGATATCGCGGGGTATGATGGCGAGCGGCAGGGAAGACACCACGTAATCCACTTTTTCTATTCCATCTTTTGCCAGGTACTCTCCCACTTTTTCAGCCGAATCCTCAATGATGTGCAGGCGTTTGTCATGAATGGCTTTAAGCGCATCGATGAATTCTTTGTTGATCTCGAAAATATAAAGGCGGGCACCGGCTTTCATTTTTTTCAACAGTTCATGCGTGATCACACCCGTGCCGGGACCGAATTCAACGATCACATCTGCTTCCTTGAAATTGATAGGCGCGATCATTTTGCGCACGAGAAAACGCGAGCTCGGTGCCACCGAGCCCACTTTGTTCTCTTTTTTGAAAAGCTCCTTTATGTAATTGACCTTTTTTGCCACCGCTTATTTATTGGAGTGAAGTGCTACACGATTGCCTTCCGAATCGATGAAGAGGGCCATAAAGCCATATTCGGGAGTGATCTCTGTTTTGGGCCGCAAAATCTTTCCGCCTGATCTTTCGATCTTTGACAGGACGGCATTCATGTCGGGATTGGCATTAAGGTACACGAGTGTTCCATCAGCAGAAGGCTTGTACTCTGCACCGTGGCAAAGCGCACCGCTTATCTTACCATCATACATTGGCAGGAAACCCATCGTAAATGGTCCCATTGCCTGCTTTTGAATAGAGATCCCGAAGATGGTCTCATAAAATTTTTTTGCACGTTCAAAATCGCTTACCGGGATCTCGAACCAGTTCAGGGCATTGGCATCGGCATGCATAAGGATAAGTTTAGGAGTAAATATACTACGAAATCGCAAAGCGATTCACAAGTACAATTATATTTATGATAAGGGAACGGGAATTACGAATTTGTAATACGAAGCTGCTTAAGGCGACATTCGCCTTTTACGAAGCGCAGGGGGCAATAATAAAAAAGTGACGGGATATCGCTCCCAAAATTAAAAAAGTGAAGCCTGTTTTGAACGCTGCAGTACTCCTTCGTGTTCCAGCAGCCATTCTTTGCGCCAGAGTCCGCCACCGTAACCGGTGAGTTTGCCATTGTGGCCTATCACACGGTGGCAGGGAATGATGATGGCGATAGGATTTTTACCATTGGCACTTCCCACCGCGCGGGTTGAATTTTTATCACCTACCGTCACAGCAAGATCGAGATAAGAAATTGTTTTTCCATAAGGAATGTCGAGCAGGGCCTTCCATACTTTCAGTTGGAATTCGGTGCCGGATGGATGAAGCGGCACGGTGAACTCCTGTAGCTTTCCTGAAAAATATTTTTCCAGCTGGAGCTTGCATTCCCGGAGAAAAGGATGGTCCCCGTTCTCCCCGCATCCCTGATCGCTTGAAAAATGAACTTCGGTAATGCCAGCCTCATCCGCGCTGATGCGAAGGGGGCCGACAGCAGAATTGAAGTAAGAAACTGAGGTCATCATTTATCAATTGCCGGGAAGAACATCCGGCAACACTAAAAGCAATATTTATTTTCCGCAATGAGTTTTGCTGCCACTCTCCTGCGCGCTTCTTTGCTGTTAAAGGCCTCCGTTTTGGCAAAACGCTTCAGTCCCATAAGCATCATGCGTTGTTCATCGCCCTGCGCAAACGAATTGATGGCTTCCTTGCCATTCTTGTGAATACGATCAGCCGCATCGTTGATGTAAACGCGCATCATGTCGATATGCTCTTTGCAATTTTCTTCGCCTTTCATGCTCACCAGCTTTTCCACGCGAAGCTGTAATGATTCCGCCACGTAAAGATCGATGATCATATCGGCAATGTTCATCAATACTTCCTGTTCCTTGGCGATCTCCATCATGAGTTTTTGTGCAGCGCTGCCGGCCACCATCAGGATGGCTTTCTTGAAATTGCCCAGGTATTTTTTCTCTGCGGCAAAAAGTGAATTATCCTCCGCACCGAAATCGGGAATACTCATGAGTTCGCCCGCCACTTTCATGGCAGGGCCCATCAGGTCGAGTTCACCTTTCATTGCGCGTTTGAGCAGCATATCTACAATGAGCATACGGTTGATCTCGTTAGTCCCTTCAAAGATCCTGTTGATGCGCGAGTCGCGGTAGGCGCGGTCCATTGGCGCATCGGCCGAAAAGCCCATTCCTCCATAGACCTGCACACCTTCATCCACTACATAATCCAGCGCCTCGGAGCCGGCCACTTTTAAGATCGCAGCCTCCGGAGCAAATTGTTCCACTCCTTTCAAAATGGATTTCGAACGGTCCATTCCACCCGCAGCGAGATGCTCGATGGCATCTTCAATATTTTGCGTAGCGCGGTATAATGCCGATTCCACCGCGTAAATGCGGATGGCCTGCTCGGCAAGCTTGTAACGTATGGCACCGTATTTTGCAATGGGTCTTCCGAATTGCTGGCGCTCGTTCGCATACTGGATGGAACGGATGCTGGCGAGTTTTGCACCACCGAGAGCTGCTGCAGCCAGTTTGATGCGGCCCATATTGAGAATGTTCACCGCGATCTTGAACCCGTTTTGTCTTTCACTCAAAAGATTTTCAACGGGAACCTTGCAATCGTTAAAGAAAACCTGGCGCGTAGAACTGCCTTTGATCCCCATCTTGTGCTCCTCGGGATTTAGTGCAACGCCACCGAAATTTTTCTCCACGATAAAAGCGGAGAGGTTCTCATCGTTATCGATCTTGGCAAAAACCGTGAACACATCGGCAAAGCCACCGTTAGTGATCCACATCTTTTGCCCGTTAAGGATGTAATGTTTTCCATCGGGAGAGAGCACGGCTTTCGTTTTCCCGGAATTTGCATCCGAGCCGGAGCCGGGCTCCGTTAAACAATAACAGGCTTTCCATTCCCCGCTCGCGAGTTTGGGAATGTATTTCGCTTTCTGCGCCTCGTTACCATAATATAATATAGGTAAGGTGCCGATGCCGGTGTGTGCGGCCAGCGCCACAGCAAAAGAATGTCCCGCACCGATCTCTTCGGTGGACAACATCCCGGTCACAAAATCTTTTTCGAACCCACCGTATTGCTCGGGCACATTAAGGCCAAGCAGGCCCAGCTCCGCAGCTTTATCGAGGAGAGAGACCATGAGTCCCTGCTCCTGCGCATCGATGCGGTCGAGGATTGGCAGTACTTCTTTATGAATGAAATCGCGGCAGGTGTCACCGATCATTTTTTGTTCTTCGTTGAACTGTTCGGGAATGAAAACATCCTGTGCGTTTGTTTCCGTGATCAGGAATTCTCCGCCTTTAAGTGCAGAGGTCTTGGTTTCGTTGCTCATAGTAGTGGTATTGTGTATTGAGATCTATTTTAATTGAGTAACTCGAAAATGCCGGCCGCACCCTGCCCGGTCCCTACGCACATGGTGACCATCCCGTATTTCTTTTTTCTCCTGCGGAGTTCATTGAAGATCTGCACCGATAATTTTGCACCAGAGCATCCGAGCGGGTGGCCTAGCGCTATCGCACCCCCGTTCACGTTCACAACTTCCGGGTTCAATTTTAATTCGCGCACTACTGCGAGCGATTGCGATGCAAAAGCTTCATTAAGTTCTACCAGGTCAAGCTGCTCTTGATTCATTCCCGCCATCTTCAATGCTTTCGGGATGGCATAAACGGGACCTATGCCCATGATGCGGGGTGGTACACCGGCTACAGCATACGAGATCAATCGTGCAATGGGCTTCAGATTATTTTCTTTCATGAATTTTTCACTCACCACCATTACGAAGGCAGCGCCATCCGAGGTCTGCGAGGAATTTCCCGCAGTCACAACGCCCTTCGCATCAAACACGGGTTTTAATTTTGCCAACGCCTCCATATTGGTATCGGCACGCGGACCTTCATCGGTTTCCACTGTAAAATCGCGGGTTTTCTTTTTTTCGTTTTCATCAAGGTAGATCTCGTTCACCTTTATCGGCACGATCTCTTCTTTGAACTTCCCGTCTTTGATCGCGGCAATGGCTTTCAGGTGCGAGTTAAGCGCAAACGTATCCTGGTCCTCGCGGCTTACCTTGTATTCCTTTGCAACCGCTTCTGCCGTAAGGCCCATTCCCCAATAATAATCGGGATGTGCTTTAGCCACTTCGTAATTGGGAGAGATTTTCCAGCCGCCCATGGGAATAAGACTCATGCTTTCGGCACCGCCTGCAATGATGCAATCGGCAAGACCGGAATTTATTTTTGCACTGGCCATGGCGATGGTCTCGAGCCCGGAGGCGCAATAACGATTCACGGTCACACCGGGGACTTTGTCGGTTTCCAGTGCAAGCAACGAGATGAGCCGGGCCATATTGAGTCCTTGCTCGGCTTCGGGCATCGCGTTTCCAACAATGATATCATCCACCTGTTCTTTGTTCACGTTGGGGACAGCGTTCATCAAATGTTTGATCACGGCAGCGGCCATGTCATCGGTGCGGGTAAAGCGGAAGCCTCCGCGGTTGGCTTTACCTACTGCGCTGCGGAAACCGGCTACTATATATGCATTCATATTTTCGGGTTGGAATGAAAGATGTTATTTCGAGGAACGGAAGCAGTAACGAAAAATTC
>DATDFI010000305.1:0-5299 GCA_036522695.1 Bacteroidia bacterium
ACCGCTTTCCCGTTATCGATCGTGAAAGATATCCTTACTTCAACGCGTTGTGTTTTATTCTTCAGAAAATCGGGGCAAGAAATCTCTTTCTTTACTGTTTCTAAAAAGTTTTTGTTCGCAGCCGATCCAGGAGCAGTGCCGGCTTTTGCCGTAAAAGCGCCCAGGGCCAGTGTGCAGGTGAGCGCGATCGTTTTAAGTGTTTTCATTTTGTGGGAGATGTTATGTTTGTATAGCTTATGCAATACCTTAAACTTGACAATGCAAAGATATATATATTATTTAGTACTATGCAACACATAGTACTATTTTTTTAATTAAACAACTGGTATTCAAGTAAATAAAATTATATTATTTTTTAATTTTTATAAATTTTGAAATCAAACGCAAGCATTTTGGTATCAAAAGAGTAGTTTTGAGGGCACCCGATCAGGGTATCTTATGAACAATTACCAGGAACAGTTTCAGCATCTTTTCACCATTGACGGTCTTATAAGCCTGCTTACGCTCACCGTGCTCGAGATCGTGCTCGGTATCGATAACATCATTTTCGTTTCCATTGTAGCTTCAAAGCTGGAGGACAAAAAAGAGCAGCGGACGGCACGGTTCACGGGCCTGCTTATGGCCATGTTCATCCGCATCGGGCTTTTGTTCGCCATTGGCTGGATCCTCACGCTCGATCAGCCTTTATTCACCGTTTTCGGGAACGGCTTTACAGGAAAAGACATTATTTTATTCGGGGGCGGGGTGTTCCTGCTCATTAAAACCGTAAGCGAAATTCACCAGCGTATTGAAGGCGAAGAAGAGGATGAAGAAGAAAAAAGGAAAAAGAAAAAAGTGAAGGATGCGCTTTTCGCGGTGATCATGCAGATCGTTTTCATCGACATCATTTTCTCTTTCGATTCCATCCTTACCGCTGTTGGCGTGGTGAACAACGTGATCATCATGATCGCTGCCGTGATCGTTTCCATGGTGCTGATGATGATCGCTTCCGAAAAAGTGAGCGAATTCATTGAGCGGCACCCCACCATGAAAATGCTGGCGCTTGCTTTTTTATTGATGATTGGCGTGCTGCTGGTAGCGGAAGCCTTTCACCGCGAAATTCCCAAACAATACGTATACTGTTCCATGGGATTTGCATTCCTGGTAGAGTTCCTGAACATGCGTGCAAGGAAGAACGCGGGGAAAAAATAGTTTATAGTTCATAGTTTATAGTTAGTTGGTTAGTTATATCCTCTTAACTATAAACTATGAACTATAAACTATGAACTATGAATTATGAACTGCTAAATCTTAACCTTTTCCCCTAAAAACTTCGGTTGAGTGTGCAGTATATAAATATCCAATACGGCTTTAAACTTTGCGAAACACTCGCGAACGGAAGTAATGAGTGAATAACGGGCCGGAACGTCCTTCGCATTAAAGCCTATCGCATCCATCCCGTTCTTGTTGGCAATGAAAACCGCGCGCTGGTTATGGAATTCCTGCGAGATAATCGTAAAACTATCCTGCCCGAAGATATCCCGACAGCGTATCACCGAATCGAGCGTGCGGAAACCGGCATAATCGCAGGTGATGCAGGAATCGGGAATACCCATTGCGATCAATGCATTTTTCATCTCGGTAGGTTCATCGTACCCTTCAATGTGGTTATCCCCGCTTACGATGATGTACTTTATTTTACCGGCATTGAAAAGATCTGCAGCGGCCTGCAAACGGTAATTGAAAAATAAATTATCGTTTCCGTTACGGGCCTTTGCACTGGTGCCTAATACCAATCCCACTTTCCGGAAGGGAACATCCTTTACATCGGTGTAAAGCTGCGTGCGAGTGGAACTGATGATCCACCAGTTGCAAAATGCAACGCTCATGGTTGTAACAATGACCAGGAATAACGACCAGCGAAAGATCTTATTGGAGAAAAGTTTACGCAGAATCTTCTTCATTATTCAATGATGGTCCTGGAGCGATAAACCGGAGATTCGAAACTTGAGACTGTAAGCTTGAGACTGTAAACTAGAAACTCTAAACTATTCACGCAAAAAGTTCCAGCAGAACAAAAACACAAAATATCACGCTGGCGATCCCATTCGTTGTCATGAACGCGAGGTTCACTTTGCTCAGGTCGTCAGGCTTTACCAGTAAATGCTGGTACACCAGTAACCCGATAAAGATGGAGGTTCCTATCCAGTACCACAGGTCGAATTGCGCCAAAAAACCGGCATACACCACAAGCAAAGCCGAGATCAAATGAAAAACCGTGGAAAGGATAAGCGCTCCCCTCCTGCCCAGCGCCACGGGAATGGAATGCAATCGCTGCGAACGATCGAACTCATCGTCCTGCAACGCATAGATGATATCGAAACCGCTCACCCAGAATAAGACCGTGAATGAAAAAAGAACGGGAAGCAGATCGAATTTCCCTGTAACCGCCAGCCACGCTCCTATTGGCGCAAGCGATAATCCTACACCCAGCACCACGTGGCAAAGCGCGGTAAAACGTTTGGTGTAACTGTATCCCAATATCACCAGCAAAGCAACAGGCGAGAGAAAAAAGCAAATGGTATTGATCAAATAAGTGGTGGCAATGAACAAAGCACAATTGATGATCACGAACATCAGCGCATTTTGAGGAGTGATGATGCCGGAGGGTATTTCCCGCACCACCGTTCTTTTGTTGGCTGCATCGAACCTTCTATCGATAAAGCGGTTGAAAGCCATGGCCGCACTCCTTGCAAATACCATACACAGGATCACATACAAAAACAACTTCCAATCAATACTAAAATTGCGCAACACCACGGCCGTAAAAAAACCGATGAGCGCAAAAGGCATCGCGAAAATGGTGTGCGAAAATTTGATAAGAGAGAGATAGTTCCCAACCTTAGATTGCATGGCACAAAGGTAATTGTTGGGCAGGAAATAATGTGAGGAATTATTATTGGGCCGAAAAGGTTTATTATTTGCCAGGGAAAAGGACATTGGGTTAAAAAAAAACCAGGCTTGTCTAATACGACCTGGTGACCATATACTCACGTGAGTGCACCGAGCTAATGGCTGGTTGAACAGGGGGACACAAATAACTTTTAACTTTACTGCATGGAACTCATCACCAGTACCTCCAATCCACGCATAAAAAACATTGTGAAGTTGCAGGAAAAGGCCTCAGAGCGCAGGGCGCAGGGACTTTTCGTGGTGGAGGGTGCGCGGGAGATCGGATTTGCAGTTGGTTCGGGCTATCGCATTCAGCAGCTTTTTTATTGCGAAGAGGTAACCAAAGGCAGAGAGGTTGAAGTGCTGAAGCTTTTACAAATGAATAATGTGAAAGCGGAACTTGTTAAAGTCACCAAAGATGTTTTTTCCAAGATCGCTTACCGGGAAGGATCGGATGGATTGATCGGGATCACAAAGCCGAAAGATATTTCTCTCGAAAAACTTCAGCTTTCAAAAGAGCCTTTGCTCATCATTCTAGAATCCGTTGAAAAACCCGGCAACCTGGGTGCCATACTCCGCACAGCCGATGCTGCAAAAGTGGATGCCGTGATAATATGCGATCCTAAAACGGATGTATTCAATCCAAACGTAGTGCGCGCTAGTATTGGCACACTCTTTACCGGGCAAATTGCCGTATGCACCAACGATGAAGCCCTGAACTGGCTAAAGAAAAATCGCATTACTCCCTATGCTGCAGCCTTAACCGCTACAAAAAGTTACACTGAAGTTCCACTGGATAAATCTTCGGCCATCGTAATGGGCACCGAGGCCAACGGCCTTTCCGATTTCTGGCTTACAAAAGCGGAGCAGATAAAAATTCCCATGCTCGGCAAAATAGATTCGCTGAACGTTTCAACGAGTTGCGCGGTGATCGTGTTCGAGGCGGTGCGGCAGCGTAGTTAGGAGTGTGGAGTTGGGGGCCGGGAGATTCTTGAGAGCTCCTAATACCATCAATCTTAAATTTGCAACCTTCAATCCACAATCACCATCTTGCAGCTCTTCAGCATCATCCCGCCCGCACCAAGCGCACAATAATAGATCCCGGGAGCAAATTTTTCATTCTTCAGAATAAGTTTCCCCTCGTGTCCACTCACCTGCATCACACGCACCACTTCTCCCAATACATCAATGATCCTTATTTCTCCGCTTGTCATTCCTTCCGGCAACGAATAAGAAATGGTCGTCTCCTCCGAAAAAGGATTCGGGTAATTGAACAAGGTAGCATCCTGCACCAATGCAGAATTAGCAGTTGAGGTCAAACATCCCGTAAGCGCGGTGAAACCATCCACCTTCCCGTAACCCCAATCGTTGTTAGGCAAATTGTTGCCGGTAAAACTATCCACCAGCGGGCAATTGACAATAGCATTGCGCACATCCTGGTTGGTTGAATTGGGATAGCGCTGCAAGTACAACCCCGCAATACCGGCCACTACTGGCGAAGCGGTTGAAGTTCCTCCATCGCGCACATGGTAACCGCCCATCGCCAGCTTATACGAACCTCCAACTGAAAGATACAGCGGCACCAATGAAAGCACCACGGGAGCCATCGTATAATCGCCCGATGCCGTGATGTCGGGTTTTATCCTTCCATCGCGCGTAGGGCCTTTGCTCGAGTTGAACGATAATGTTTTTGGAGTAACGTTTATGGTATACAGCACGGTATCGTAATCCACGTACTGGTTACGGTTCACATAATTCCCTACGGTGATCACTTCAGGCGAACATTGAAAGCTGTTCACGATGCTCTGGTTCACATCGGGCAATTTATAATTTGCCAGGTCGGGAAAAATAGTGCTGTCGCTCAACGTGGCAGTGCTCACATCAAAATTCCAGGTATCGAATTTACCATTGCCGGTGGTGATCAGCCTCCACTTGTCGGCAGTTGAATCGGGATAAATATCAATATTCATCGCGTAACGGCTGCCGAGCAATTGCCCGTAATAGCGTATGATGCCGAGACGGTTCGAATTATTTCTCAAGGTATCGTAGGTGAATGTGTTCAATCGCGCAAAAATATCCGTGAAGTTCGTCCGGCCGCGGAATGAATATCCAGCGCTCACATCATCCGCACCGATCGCGAATTTTACAAAACGAAAATCGGCTGTATCGCTCCATAACTGCAAGGAGATCCTTCCTGAATAATAATCGAACCAGGTGAATGCCGTATCGCTTGTTACGGTGTATCCTAAATGAAAAGGAACATTTCCCGCATTCCCGGCCGCAGCTACTATCACGCGGCCCGTTTGCGCGGTCACCATGCTGTTCATGATCTGCGCCTGCAGGTCCAGTCCATCGTGCGAGCCGTAAT
>DATDFI010000306.1:0-17142 GCA_036522695.1 Bacteroidia bacterium
CTTCCCTCGCGCTCGCCTACATTCACCAGCGCAATACCTGCAGTGATATCGCCCACCGCGTAAATATTCGGAACGTTGGTCTGTGTATCGTTCACTTTGATATAGCCCCGTTCGTCAACTTCTACACCTGCATTTTCGAGGCCGAGGTTTTCAGTGTTGGGAATGCGGCCTATGGAGAGCAGCGCTTTCTCCACTTGCATGATCTCCTTTCGCCCGTCCTTGTACGAAAGTTCATATTCCACCATGCCGTCTTTTATTTCCATCCTCACTAACGAGGAATTGCGGTGAATGGTCACTCCATTCGCTTCAAGATTACTCGCCACCACTTTCGCAAGGTCTTCATCTTCGAATGGGAGAATGCGGTCCGCCTTATCAATGAGATAAACTTTTGTTTTGCAGAAGTTAGAAAAGATGGTCGCGTATTCGCAACCGATCACACCGGCACCCACGATCACGAGGCTCTTCGGGAAACCACCGATGTGCTCGATGCCATCACTGGTGAGGATGACCTCTTCATCGCAGGGTGTGTTGGGCAGTTTGCGGGGACGGCTGCCGGTTGCGAGAATGATATTGTCGGCATGGATTTTTTTGTCACCCGTGTCGCATTTCACCAGCACTTCGTTTTTATTCAGCAGATGTGCCGTCCCGCGATAGTGCATCAGCAATTTTGTACGCATGAGTTACTGCAGCAACTTTACATGGATGGTGAGTTGCTGCTTTCGCTCGAACACGGCCGTATCCACCGTTCTCATCACATCGGCAAAAGTGATATCGTACTCAATGTCCTTTTCCTTCAGCTCCTTTTGTATGAGCGCATATTTGTTGGAGAATTCCCAGAAGGTCTTGGAAGAAAGCGCTCCATCATACAATCCCGCGCCTCCAATGCGGTCACGTTCTATCAATGCAGTTTTCTTACCCAGGTCTATCGCACGCATCGCGGCAGCGTAACCGGATGAACCGCCTCCTATCACGCAGATGTCGTATTTTTCCACTTTGTCCATATTCAGTTTGCCAGTTGTTGGTTGCCAGTTGTCGGTTGATTGGCAACCAACAGCTAACAACCGGTAACTATTTAAACTTCGAAGTAAACGGATTCCTGTTCCCCGTCACTTTTGTTAAATACACTTTCACTGTCCCTACTACTATCGGTGTTTCCACGTGAACGGGAATTTTATTTTTATCATCCGTCACCCACACGGTCATGTTTTCCCCGCCTTTAAAAATGGTTCCCTCGATCAACAGCGGTTTGAATTTTATGCAATGGTAGGTTCCCATGCCTTCCAGTGTATAATCTTCCTTGCCCACATACCGTATGTAAACGGGATAGATCTTATTCTCGAGGTACAGGGTAATGGGAATGGTATCGTTCACTTTGTATTTTGAAAAATCGATACAGCGTGAATAGTAAATGGCGGTCATCACATCGATGGTGTTAGCAGTTATTTTCACCGAGTCGATAGCGGGCTTGCCGCTGATGCGCAGCACATCGTACACTTTTTTTCGCTGAAAATTAAAATAGGCACTCTCGTAAATGATGGTTTGTCCTTCTTTCTGGTCCCTCACGAAGCGATAAGGCCTCAACGATCCGGTATCCGCCCAGCTCTCGAACTTATCGCGCACCTTGTAGATCCAATCGTACTTTGGAAATGTAGAGCCCGCACCTGTAAAATAATACGAAGGTGTTCCTTTGTAGTCCACCTGGTCAACACCAAAGGTCACTTCACCCGCATCCACCCATATGAGTCCCCAATTATAAAGGATCTTGTACGAGATACGCTCCCCGGGAAGAAAGGCCTCGTTCTTCAGCGTGTTTTTTGCTTGCGCGAAGATTCCCTGCGCCACCAACGCATACAACAAGAGCAATGAAATCCGCTTCCACATTGCTGCGAAGTTAACGCAAACTTTGTTCCATTCCTACCGCGGTTTTCCCTGTTAATTCTTATTTTTACTTCCCCGCAAAAAAAGGACCCCATGTCACCCTCACGGCTCCTCACTTTTGTTTTCTTTTTTTCCTTCCTTCATGGGGAAATCTTTGCCTTGCGGAATAAGGCCGATAGCCTTACCAATGCGTATCAAAATGCAAAGACCGACACCGGCAAATGCAGCATCGCTATCCGGTTGGCGGGCGAGCTTCAAAAAACCAATTCTGAAAAGTCACTGTTCTATGCGCAGGAGGCGCTTCGTCTTGCCAAAGGCATTAACAACAAAAAAATATTAGCTAACGCGTATCATGCCATGGGCAGCGCCTTGCAAACGCTTGGCCGCTATGATGAAGCTATTAGAAACGACAGCTCCTGCCTGCTGATCCGCGAGCAAATGCAGGACACGCTCGGGCTCGCCCGTATCCTGAATAACATCGGCCTGGTTTTCTCCAACAAAGGCGAAAGCCGTATCGCCATTGAATACCTGAAGCGTTCGGTGGAATTAAGAGAGGTGCTCAACGACAGCAGCGGTCTTCCACGCTCACTCACTAATTACGGCTTGTGTTTTTATGACCTGGGGGAATATGACAAGGCGCTGGAGCAATATTTCCGCGCGCTGGCCATTGCAGAGCGGCAGAATAACAAGGACGACCAGGCTTCTTCCCTGAATAATATTGCCATCGTGTACAATGCGCAGGAACAGTATTCCCGGGCGCTCGATTATTATTTGCGGGCACTTAAGCTGAAGCAGGAATTAGGTGTGAAAAAAAATATCGCCAGCACCATGGGCAATATCGGTACGCTTTACCAGGAAATGAAGCAATACGATAAGGCACTCAACTACCAGCTCGAGGCATTGAAGATCCGTGAAGAACTGAAGGACAAGAAGGGATTAGGTACCACGAATAATAATATCGGTTCCATTTTCAAGGACCTCAGGCAATATGATAAGGCGCTCCAGTATTGCACAAGGTCGTTGGAGATACGAAGGGAGATCGGTGACCAGAACGGCATGGCGAATGCGCTGGCGAATATTGCGGTGATCAAACAAGCACTCGGTAAAAAGCAGGAAGCGGTAAAGGACATGGAAGAATCCACAGCGATATTCGAGAAAACGGATGATAAAGGATCGCTCATTTCCAATTATGAGTTGCTGGCGGATATGTATGCGGATGCGGGAAACACCGCAAAGGCGTATGAAGCGATGAAGAAATGCCTGGTCACAAAGGATTCTGTTTTTAAGTCCGACAGCCAGAAGCGCATTGCGGACATGCAAACTAAATACGAGACCGATAAAAAGCAGAAAGAAATAGAATTGCTGAATGAGAAGCAGGAGGTGAGCGATCTTCGTGATAAGCGGAACCTCTATCTTTTTCTTGGAGCAGGAGCAGTGTTGATCGTCCTGTTCTTTTTCATGTACAGTCGTTATCAATTGAAACAGCGGGCCAATTTGCAATTGCAGGATGCGTACAGCCAGATCGAGCGGAAGAACAAGGACATCACCGATAGTATCCGGTATGCCAAACGCATACAGGAAGCGATCCTCCCTCCGGGTAAAGTGGTAAAAAAATACGTGGTGGATTCGTTTATTTATTACAAGCCCAAGGACATAGTGAGCGGTGATTTTTACTGGATGGAGCACCGCGATAATAAAACGCTTTTTGCAGCGGTGGATTGCACGGGGCATGGTGTGCCCGGTGCTTTCATGAGTATTGTAGGGCATAATTTGCTGAACCAGATCGTGAACGAAAGAGGCCGCACCAAGCCGGGCGAGATCCTCGATGACCTGAATGTTTCGTTGTGTGAAACACTGGTCAGCGAGGAGGATGCATCGGTGAAGGATGGAATGGACATTGCGTTGTGCTGCATCGATTTTGAGAGTAATATCCTGGAATATGCGGGTGCTTATAATTCCCTGTACATACTTCGCAACAGCACCGAGCCCATTTTGTTCATGGATGAAGCCCCGAACCTGAAAATGACCTCGCTCACGCGCGATGGCATTACGCTCACGGAGATCAAAGCTGACAAACAACCCATCGGTGCGGAAACCATAGGTGCGGTAAAAAAATTCACGAACAGGAAAATAAAATTACTGAAGGGCGATATCTTCTATATTTTTTCGGATGGTTATGCCGACCAGTTCGGGGGGCCCAAAGGGAAGAAATTCAAATACGCGCCTTTCAAAAATCTCCTTATCAATATGAATGCAAAACACATGGAGGAGCAGAAACTCATTCTCGAGCGCACCATCACCGATTGGATGGACGGTAGGGAGCAGGTTGACGACATCCTTGTAATAGGAGTTAAAGTTTAACTTTGGACCCGAATTTCGAAAAGCAGGTGGAACTTCGTATAAAAATTTCCTTTTTTCTTTCACTGATCATTTCAGCGCAGCTGGCCATTGCCCAGCACAACCCGAACAGCCATATCGACAAACATTATTCCGACAGCCTGGAGGAAGTGGTGAACAGTAAGAATGCTGACGACACCGCCAGGGTAAAGGCGCTGAATGAGCTGGGGCGGACCTATATGGATGCCGACCCGGTAAAGGCCTTCAATTATGCGAAGCAGGCGGAAAAGATCGCCATGAAACTCAACCGCAAAAAGAGCCTCGCGCAGGCTTATTTCATCATCGGGTATTGCTACGATGGCCTGCAGGAATACAATTCGGCCCTCGAATATTTTTACAAGGCATTGCCATTGCGGGAAGAGGAGGGGAACAAGGCATCGCTCATCCGTATTTACAACCACATTGGTATCATATACGCTTACCAGAAGGATTACCAGAACGCACTTAAATATTTTTTGAAATTTTCGGAGGTGGTGAAGCAAATTCACGATACGCTGCTGGAGGGCAACATGTATAATAATATCGGGGTGATATACAAGAACCTGGGCAAACGTAACATTGCCTCGGAGTACTTTTACAAAGCGCTTAAGATCTTCCAGGCAAAAAAGGTCGATAAAGGCATCGCTTCGTGTTACACTAACATCGCTACGTTGCTGGAACTGGATCTTGATTACACCGGTTCCGTGGAGTATAATATGAAGGCGCTTGCTTTGTTCCGGGGTATGAAGGATGAATTCGGGATGACCACTTCCTTCATCAATACGGCCGAATCGTATTCCCTGATGAATAAGGATGCATTGGCGCAGGTGTATTACGACAGCGCCAAAGTGTTTGCGGAACGTTCGCATGACAAGCTGCACCTGCGCGATCTGTATGACGGTATGTATAAGTTGTATGCTAAACAGAAGGATTACAAGCTTGCGTTCGAATACCTGCAAAAATTCATGAACGTGCGCGATAGCAGCTTTAGCGCGGATGCGGCTTCAAAGGCGGCTGCTCTCGAATCAAAATACAAGATGGAGCAAAGTGAGAAGGAGATCGAGTTGTACCGGCAAAAGGAAGAGATCGGTAAGCTCCGGGAAACGCAAAAATCATATTGGATAGGCCTGCTCATAGCCATTGTGCTTTCGGTGATCGTTGTGGCAGGATTTTTATGGTATCGTTATAACCAGAAGCGTCACCAGAATGACCTGCTGAAACATCACAACATCGCCATACAACATTCCAAAAAAGAGATCACGGACAGCATCAATTACGCGAAGCGCATTCAAATGTCTATTCTCCCGCCCGATGCCCTGGTGGACCGCTTATTGCCCGACAGTTTTGTTTTGTACAAGCCGAAAGATATTGTGAGCGGTGACTTTTACTGGGTGGAAGAGTGCGAGGGGAAAGTTTTATTTGCGGCAGTGGATTGTACGGGCCATGGTGTGCCGGGTGCGATGATGAGTGTGCTGGGCTTCAATTTGCTTTCGCAGGCGGTGAATGAGAAAAAACTCACCCAGCCCGCGCAGATCCTCGAGCACCTTGATTATGGCGTGGATAAGATGCTGCGCCAGTCCACCGACCAGAATTCCGTGCGCGATGGCATGGACCTTTCGCTTTGCTGCATCGATTATGAAAAAGGCATTCTGCAGTTTGCAGGTGCGTACAATGGCTTGTGGATGGTAAAGCATAAGAATAAGGAATTTGTGGAGTTGAAAGCGGACAAGATGATGATAGGCGTGAATGCGGGAGCGGGAGCCGATCACTTCACCAACCACGAGATCAAACTTGAAAAAGGCGATACCGTTTATATTTTCTCCGATGGATATGCCGACCAGTTCGGTGGTCCGCAGGGAAAGAAGTTCAAATACAAACCCATGAAGGAGCTGCTGGTGGAGATCCACGACCTGCCTATGGCAGAGCAGCGGGCTAAGCTGGATAAGACCATAGAGCGCTGGCGGGGTGCGCTGGAACAGGTCGATGACATCCTTGTGATAGGAGTGAGGTATTAATTACTTTCCCATTCTTAGTCCCTTTTACCTCTTACCTTTTTCCTTCCCGTTTCCTTCTTCACTATTCCCTCTCCCTTCTTGTTCAAAACAAAAATTTGCGCACCTCATTTTTTATTTTAACTTTGCAGCACAAAGTTCTTTATAAAATGGATAAAACACAGGAACATTTAGAGACACTCAAGGACATCCGCAACATCATGGACCGTTCGTCCCGTTTCATTTCGCTCAGCGGATTGTCGGGAGTGTTTGCCGGCATCTTTGCGCTGGCGGGCGCATTTGTTGCCAACTACAAGCTCGATATCTCCTTTACCCGTTATGATTATTTCGAAGGGCACAGCACGCGCTGGATGAAGTTCGATGATTTTATCTGGTTCTTTGTGACCGATGCGGGACTTGTACTTGTCGCTTCGCTGTTGGTCGCCACTTTTTTCACGGTTCGTAATTCAAGGAAAAAGGGGATCGCCATATGGGGTTCAACTTCAAAACGGTTAATGCTTAATATGATGATCCCGCTTATTGCAGGCGGATCATTCTGTCTCGCGCTTTTGTATCACGGTTTCTGGGGACTCGTTGCACCGGCCACGCTTGTATTTTACGGTCTTGCGTTGCTCAATGCCAGTAAATACACGCTTAATGATATTCGTTACCTTGGCGTGAGTGAGATCGCGCTGGGTGTGGTGGGATCTTTTTTTGTAGGGTACGGGTTGTTGTTCTGGTCCATTGGGTTTGGAGTGCTGCACATTGTTTATGGTGCGGTGATGTATTTTAAATACGAAAGGGGTTAAAAGTCATTTGTTATTCGGGATCCTCCGGGTAACCCTTAGCTTTTAACGAATAACATTTCAATAATGAGTAAAAACTACATTGCCCAGTTAAATAAATCGTTTGAAAGCAGGATACGGCTCGGTATCATGTCGGTGCTGATGGTGAACGACTGGACGGATTTCAACACATTGAAAGAACAACTGGAAGTGACGGATGGGAATTTGGCGAGCCATATTGCGGCATTGGAGAAAGAGGGATACATCAGTATCCGCAAACAGTTTCTCGGTAAAAAACCGAATACCAGTTTTACTGTAACTAAAGCGGGCCGAAAAGCATTCAGCGATCACCTGGATGCGCTGGAGGCGCTGATAAAAAGGAGATAGAACAGTTGTTGGTTGCCAGTTGTTGGTTTTTCATCCAACACCCGTATCCAACAACTACAACCAACAACTATAAAACCATGTACCTTTTCAAAAAACGCTCCTGGTTCTATGTTCCTGCTTCGGTGGCGGGAACTTTTATCGCCTTGGTCACGCTTACGCTTAACACCTGGTTCTTCCTGGCCATTGATCGCAATTCACATTCGGTGAGCGATACGCTCATCAATTTCTTTCCGTATTTCGTTTCATTCTGGACCGTCTATGGCTGGATCGCATCCAATACTTCCGCAAAAAATTCAGCTGCGACACAATAAATATTTTTTTTATCGTTTTACTTTGAAATGCAAAGTTCTTTTAAAAAATAAAAAATATGGGAGCCTTTATCTTTTTACCCTTCGTTTACCTGGCTATCATCGCCTTCATTGTAACGGTCTGTATTCGCAGTATCATCTATAAACCGGTGGACCCTTCCAGGGGGGCCTGGGGATTCCTGCTTTGCTTCGAAGTGATCTTTACCGTCATCGCTCCGGCCATCGGCTTCCTGCGTTACGATAAATTCGGACCGGAGATCCCCTTTTCAACGCATCACATCCACGTGATCATCCTGCTCACATTTCTGTCGTCAGGTTGTTTTTGGATCGTGAAGATGGGCGGTCATAGCCTGAAAGGGATCATGAAGCAAGTGCTTGCTTCGGGTATCGCGGCCGGCATTGTGCTTTGTGTGATCACCGCGATACACTTTGGAAAATACAACCTCAACGGCCTGTTCTTTCCTTTGGCCGGCTTCGAATTGCTTTCTCCCTTCATTTGCATTTTTATTCTTTATAAGGAGTTGTACAACCTGTACGCCACGCCTCCCAGCGCGCAGGCCTTTCACCCGGGCGTGCTCGATGCACCCGTGAGTGCTGTCCCGCTCGCGCAGAGGCTGGTCGATACCAGGTCCATCGCGCGGGCTTTCATCATGGCTGTTCCTTTCATCATTGCAGTCGCGCTTTTGAACATGGCTGCAGGCGGCAGTCCCGATGCATTCATTAAAGCATTCACCGAATCACAGGATTTCGTTTTTTCAAAACTCTTCTGACATGCTAAAGAAACTTCGCAGGTACATCCTGCTAAAGCTCATTCACAATGTTGGCCTGCCATTCCTCATCCGGTTCCGCAAACCAAAGCCCTGGTATTTCTCGCATGAAGAGTTAAGGAAATTCCCTGAAGGCACCCTGGGCCGCGACCTCGCAACCCTGCTCGATCGCCAGGGTTACCGGCTGTTGCGCAATTACGAGCACCACGATGCCAAGCATGTTTTACTCGGCTACAGCATGGACGAGGAAGGGGAGGTGCGCATGCAATTCTTTTTCCTCGGTAACCGCAGGTATTCTTTCCCTGTTATCAGCACAGTACTTGCGGGAATTGTTTTGATGCCCGATAAATGGAAGTCGTTTTGCAGGGAATTCAGGCGGGGCCGCTCTGTACCCGAGATCAATAAATGGAATATAGCCGCTTTGGTCACCAAAAATACGAACGAGATCAGAAGAAGATTATCCATAGATACAATTCACCAAAAAAACATCAACCATGAAAACATCCTTCTCGCTTAACAAAGCCGCCTGGGCAGGCCTGGCCGGCTCTGCCATTCCGTTGCTATTCTGGACCGCAGTGGCATGTGAACTCCTCTTCAGGAATACTTTTTTGATGGACCGTTTTTTCACACCCATCGATCAGCGTTCTTCTTTCTATTCAATTTTGCTGCTGGTGATCATTCCTTCCATCGTATTGGTATGGAATTTTTTCACCGTATTCAGGTTCGGGCTGGATAAGCGCGGAGCTGAACTGCATTTTACGGCTACGCTGCGTTTGCATTTGGTGAACATTTCGGTGGTGCTCTTCACTGCTTTCAATGTCCTGCTCATCCTTGCGTATGCACTCACTGAAAATTTCATGTTTTTACCTCGTCACTGATCATGAGAAGAACGATCATTTGGCTCACGCTTTTTGCCATCGCGATGGGTTTCCTCGAAACGGCTGTGGTGATCTATCTCCGCAGGATGTTTTATCCCAATGGCTTCGGTTTTCCCCTGGCCACCGTGGATACGCAAATTGCCCTCGTGGAATTTTGCCGCGAAGCCGCCACCATTATCATGCTGGTCGGTATTGGCGCGCTGGCCGGGAAGAATCCGTCACAACGTTTTGCTTTTTTCATTTACGCTTTTGCGATATGGGATATTTTTTATTATGTGTTCCTCAAAATTTTTCTCGGCTGGCCCGAATCGCTTTTCACCTGGGACATTTTGTTCCTCATCCCGGTGCCGTGGGTCGGGCCGGTGATCGCCCCTGTGCTTGTTTCCTGCACCATGATCCTGCTCGCCTCGCTTATTTTATATTTTGATGAGGAGACAGGTGATGCGAAATTCAGATTCATCGAACGGCTTTTCCTTGTCTTCGGGTGTTTGATCGCCATTATTTCCTTTGTGTGGGATTACTTTGCGTATGTGAGCGATCATACCGGCATCTCGATGTGGGCACCCGGCCGCAGCCAGGACCTTTTTATGGAACTGGCCGACTATTCACCCGGGCATTACAACTGGTGGATGTTCCTTGTTGCGGAGGCCGTGGCGCTTTTCGGGATCTTCATTTATTACAAGCGCTTAACGGGCAAGCGCATCCCCAAACGGGCATATTGAACAAATAATAAAACATGCCGGCCGGATAATAAGATCGGGCGCAGCAAAAACGATCACCGGATAATTTCGAAGCAAATGATACCTGTAAATTTCAACCGCACCGCCTTATTGCGCATCATGCTCCTCTCTTCGGGAATGAGCGTAGTATTACTTTCATTCCGCATGTACATGACCGGGCAGCCGGCTTATATTTTCCTGTGCTGGAATTTATTCCTGGCATGGATCCCTTTTCTTTGCGCGCTCTGCCTCGATGAAGTACGGGAATACCCTAGAAGAAAGTTATTGAGAAGAATGATCTTTCTTGTTTGGCTCGTATTCTTTCCCAACTCACCGTACATCATCACCGATCTTTTTCATTTGCATCCCCGCCCGGGAATGCCCTTGTGGTTCGATCTTTTCCTGCTCATCTCTTTTGCCTGGAACGGTTTGATGCTTGGCTTTGCGTCACTGATGGTGGTTCAGCGCTGGATGAGTTATGTTTTGTCTGCACGACTGAACTGGATATTGGTGGGCCTGCTGATGTTCGCCTGCGGGTATGGTGTTTACTTGGGCCGTTTCGAAAGATGGAACAGTTGGGATGTGCTCGCGCAGGGAGGAACACTCGGGGCAAATATTTTTCACCAGGTCATCGACCCATTTTCAAATCCCCGTATGCTGGGTGTGACATTGGTGTACGGTACCTTTCTTCTGCTGGGTTACTTAACTTTGCTGGCACTGATCAATACCAGGGAAAATGGAAAATAAATTCTCCGCCACGGCACGCCTCAAAAGTTTCGGTTATGCCTTTAAAGGCCTGAAATATTTTTTTGGAAGTCAACCTAATGCGTTGTTACAATCGGTGGCAGCCGCAGGGGCAGTGGCAGCAGGTTTCCTTTTAAACATCAGCCACGCAGAATGGCTTTGGATCATCGCCTGCATTGGCTTTGTTTTGTTTGCCGAGATGACCAACACGGCTGTGGAATATTTAGCCGATGTGGTCTCACCCGGTCACCATGAAAAGGTGGGGAAGCTCAAGGACATTGCGGCAGGAGCAGTACTCACCGCATCCATGACCGCGCTTATTATAGGGTTGATGATCTTTGTGCCACATATAAAGGAGTTAGTGAGTGCAACGGAGTAGACCGCCATGGAGTCAATACGATTCCTGTTGGTTCATCTCATTTTACCTGGAATAGGGATTTCCTGGTTCTTGCGCCTGTTAGGAAGGATGGAGACTGAAAAGGTGAGGAGCGCCCCCGTAATTTCACTTTTTATTCTTTTTTTTTCTTATGGTGGGATCGCAATGGTTTTGTTAACCGCGTTATTTTGGAGATGGTCTGGTTTGGCAAGCCTCGGAGTAGCCTATCTTCTTTTCATCGCCCCGCTGTTGACCATTGGAACTGCAATTGCCAATTACAAATTGAAAAATACCTCGTTCTACCATGAAGCGGTTTTTATTTTCTCACTTCTTTATCCGCTCGCGATAGTCTTGTTTGCTGGAATGCTATATCTTTTTTCCTGATCCTTCTCTCATGCTCTACTTCTCAAATCTCACGTCACATTTCAGAGCTATCTACTTGAAATTCTCATACTGCAGCGGAATGCCGTAGTCCTTTGTTCGGCACATCGCGATCACGGCCTGCAGCTCATCAATCTTCTTTCCTGTTACGCGCACCTGCTCATCCATGATCTGGGCCTGCACTTTTAGTTTAGTGTCTTTTACATCCTTCACGATCTTTTTTGC
Source organism: Bacteroidia bacterium (assembly GCA_036522695.1). Classification (GTDB taxonomy): domain Bacteria; phylum Bacteroidota; class Bacteroidia; order JADZBD01; family JADZBD01; genus DATDFI01. The sequence continues at coordinate 11,816 of DATDFI010000306.1, forward strand.
GGTTTCTTTGTCGATGCCCTGTTTGATGCGGATATCTTTTTTGATCATATTGCCCGAAGCGTATTTCTCTTTGCCGAAATCCAGGCACTTTGGATCTATCTTTTGCTTGATCATGCGTGAGCGGATGATGTCCTCCATAGCCTCGATGCGCATCTCGTGTTCTGTGGTAATGCGGATGAGCATTTCTTTTTTATCGAGCTCGAGCGTGGAGTTGGAGCCGTGAAAATCATAACGGTTTGCAATTTCCTTTTTGGCTACGTTGATCGCATTGTCCAGCGATTGTACGTCAACTTTTGAAATGATGTCGAAACTTGGCATATCTGCGAATTACGAATGGTGCGAATTTACGAATGAAAGCTGATGAACTTACGAATGTTACTCATCCAATTCAGCCACAGGAATACTGCGAAGGGTCCAGCCCTGGTATAAATTAAAAGTGTGATTGGAAAAAAGGTTGACGATCCCTCGAATGATGAAATAAGAGCCGGGACCAATGAACCCTATCTGCCCTACCAGGATCATGTTTCCCGGAACGGGATCTCCCAATTTATCATTGAGCGGTTGCGCGGCAGCACCAACGCCTGCCAGCACCATTCCTAAAAAAATGCTTTTGCGTGCCGGTCCTCTCGAAAGTTTTATGGATTTGATCTTCGAAAAAAAGATCTCCTTGCCGCCTATCATGATGGAAGAATCTTTCACCTGCTTCACTTTACCCTTATACCATCCGTGAAAATCGGCCTTGAGCTGGTACTTGATGCGATCGTGCTCACGGATGATCCATTTGTCCTGTCCCTGCGGATCAGCGATCACGATAGAGCGGTGCTGCGCGAAAAGGTTCGTGCAGGCAGCTATTCCAAGCAGGAAGGAAAAAAAGATTTTCATCAGTTCCTCAAAACTTTTCCCCCCGTTAAAATACTTTGAATTCTTTCCAGTGTTTTGCGTTCACCCGCCAGCGAGAGGAAAGCCTCGCGCTCCAGGTCCAGCAAATATTGTTCGCTCACCAGGGTGGGAGAGGAGAGGTCCCCACCGCACAGTACATGCGCCAGCTTCTGCGAGATCTTCACATCGTGCTCGCTGATATAATTCCCGCTCAGCATAGAATTCGCGCCCAGGTAAGCCAGCCCCAAAGCCTGCCGCCCCAGCACGCGCACATCCTTACGCGGAACAGGTTTGCTGTATCCTTCATTCGCAATTTCCAGGCATTCGGCCTTCGCATCCGCCAGCAAGCGCGCGCGCGAAACCACTACAATATCTTTTCCCTTTCTCAGGTAGCCTAGGTCGAAAGCCTCATGAGCAGAGGTAGAAACCTTCGCCTGCCCAATGGTCAAAAAACGGTCGCGGAAATTATTCAGTTCTATATCTCCCTCCTGCAGTTCATCACTCAGTCGCAGCGCGAATTCTTTTGTTCCGCCACCACCGGGGATCAATCCCACCCCGAATTCAACCAGGCCCATGTACGTTTCGGCATGCGCCACCACTTTATCCGAGTGCATACTCATCTCGCAAGCCCCACCCAGCGCCATGTTGTGAGGGGCCACCACCACGGGTATGGCCGAGTAGCGCACGCGCATCATCGTGTTCTGGAAAGCTTTGATCGCGAAATTCAACTCGTCCCATTCCTGTTCCACTGCGAACATAAAGATCATGCCCACATTCGCACCGGCCGAAAAATTCGCCCCCTCATTCGAGATCACCAGCCCGCGAAAATCCTTTTCTGCAATTTCTATCGCGGTGTTGATCCCCTGTATCACTTCGCCTCCAATGGAATTCATTTTGGTGTTCCACTCCAGGTTCACAATCCCGTCACCGATATCGGTAAGCACTGCGCCTGAATTTTTCCAAACGGTTTTGGTGGGACGGATAACTTCGAGTGAAAGATATTGTTCGGTCCCTGGAATCGCCTTGTATGTTTTTGAAGCGACATCGTAAAACTTCTTCACGCCATTTTCAATAACGTAAAAAGAACTTTTTCCTGACGCAAGCATCTCGCTCACCCACTTGTTCACTTTCATGCCGCCTGCTTCCATCGCCTTAACGGCATCGGCAACGCCCAGGGCATCCCAGTATTCAAAAGGACCCAGTTCCCAGCCGAATCCCGCTTTCATCGCGTCATCAATGCGATACAGCTCATCAGAGATCTCAGGAATGCGGTTGGAGACATATTGGAACAACCCGAAAAATGAAGCGCGATAAAATTCTCCCGCCTTGTCTTTTCCGCTGACCAAAACTTTCATGCGGTCTTTTAAATTTTCGATGGGCCTGGTCTGCTCCAGCGTGGCGAACTTCACTTTTTGCTGGGGTTTATACTCCAGTGTTTTCAGGTCGAGCGCAAGGATCTCTCCCTTGCCTCCACCGCTTTTATCCTTTTTATAAAAACCCTGTCCCGATTTTGCGCCCAGCCATTTGTTGTCCACCATTTTTTGCACGTATGCCGGAAGTTTGAATAATTCCTTCGCTTCGTCATTCGGTAAATTTTGCGCGAGCCCGTTTGCTACGTGCACCAGTGTGTCCAACCCAACCACATCGCAGGTGCGGAAGGTGGCGGATTTAGGCCGACCGATGACCGGGCCGGTGAGTTTGTCCACTTCTTCAACCGTGAGTCCCGTTTTTTCAACGAGATGGAAAAGCGCCATTATCCCGAACACGCCAATGCGGTTGGCGATAAAGGCAGGCGTGTCTTTGCACAATACAGTTGTTTTTCCCAGGAAAAGATCACCGTAGTGCATCAAAAAATCAACCACCCCGGGAGAAGTTTTGGGAGTAGGGATGATCTCGAGTAACTTGAGATAACGTGGCGGGTTGAAAAAGTGCGTGCCGCAAAAATTTTCCTGGAAATCCTCGCTGCGTCCCTCATCCATCAGGTGTATGGGGATGCCCGATGTGTTGGAAGTGATGAGCGTTCCGGGTTTGCGGAATTTTTCCACTTTTTCGAATACCTGTTTTTTGATGTCGAGTCGCTCGATCACCACTTCGATGATCCAGTCGCAGGTCGAAATTTTTTGAAGATCATCATCAAAATTTCCCGTGCTGATGCGGTTCGCAAACGATCTTTTATAGATAGGTGATGGGCTCATCTTTAAAGCAGCCGCCAGCGCATCGTTCACAATTTTGTTCCTTGCCTTTTTATCGCCTGCAGCTGCGTCCTTGGGCACAATGTCCAGCAACAGTACTTCCACCCCGATGTTGGCGAAGTGGCAGGCGATCTGGCTGCCCATTACACCCGAGCCGAGCACGGCAACTTTTTTTATGGTACGTTTCATATTTTACGAATTACGAATTTGATCGAATTGCGAATGAGATAGGAAACATTGATCTCAATAGGAACTAAAATTAAACAAAATTAGGAGAGGGTTGTGCGAGTTTCCGGGAGCGGATCGTTCGGTTCCCTGTCGGGCCGGCATTCCCGTCATTGCGTCACCATATGTCGCGCACCATCTCACCCGCAAGCCCCGCATATGATGTAAAATGCCGGGGCTAAACGTTACAGCCTGTATTTCATCGGGCCGGGGAACGAAATTTATGGCAGCAGCCAGGCGTGAAGCTACTCACACGGCCATCAGCGCCTCTTCCGTACTCATACCGAACTTTTTCAAAGCTCTTAAATGCGAAGCCACCGCATCCCCAAAACTCGGGTTGTCGAGATAGGGTATCCCGAACTCTTCGGCCGTGCTTTTTACAATGGGAGCGAGGTTTTTGTAGTGTACATGGCAAATGTTCGGGAACAGGTGATGTTCCACCTGGAAATTCAAACCGCCAATGTACCAGGTGATGAATTTATTGTCACGCGCAAAATCAACAGTGGTGTGCATCTGGTGGATGGCCCAATCGTTCTCCACCTCGCTTTTTTCATTCGGGACCGGGTAAGAAGTTCCTTCAACCGTATGGGCCAGCTGGAAGATCACGCTCAGTATGAGCCCGCATATCAAATGCATGGTGATAAAGCCGCACACGAAAATGCCCACGGAATAATGGAAGAACACCAGAGGCACTACCAGCAGGTAAAAATAGTAGATGGCCTTTGATGCGATGAGGATAAAAAGATTTTTGCGATGTTCTGCAGCGCTTCCGCGGTTCATGCCGTTCTTCCGGAACGTTACATATTGAATGAAATCCTTAAATGTGACCCAGTACAAAGTGATGATGGAATAGAAGAAGAAAATGTAAATATGCTGGAAGCGGTGAATACCCCGGTGTTTCCCGTGCGGTGAAAAACGCATCAGCATTTTGCTGTCAATATCATCATCCATCCCATGAATATTGGTATAGGTGTGATGCAATACGTTGTGCTGTATCTTCCAGTTAAACACCGCTCCGCCTATCAGGTTGAGGGAATAACTGAGGTAACGGTTAAGGGTGGCATTCGAAGTGTAAGCATTGTGTGCCGCATCATGCATCACGCTCATGCCAATACCGGCCATGCAAAATCCCATCACCGAAAAGCTCAAAAGCAACTGCCAGGCATTTTCATGTATGAGCAGCAGGGTGAAGTAGGGCAGGAGGAAACCGGAGATCAGGATAATGGTTTTCCACACCATGTGCGCGTTGGCATGCTTCGAGAGTTTGTTCTCTTCAAAGTACGAATCAACGTTCGCTTTTAAAGTAGTGAAGAATTTAGACCTGTCTTTGTTCGTAAATCTTATCCTGGCTTTTTGTTTCATATTTTCATTTTTTTATCCTTCGGCATTATATATTTTGGCCACGAGGTCTTTGTTTTTTTCAAGTATCACTTTTCTTTTTAAGCTCAGCTTGGGGGTCATTTCCCCGCGCTCAATGGTCCATTCCCTCGGCAAAAGTTCCGGGCGTTTGATCTTTTCGTATTGGGCGAGTTCCTTGTTCACTGCTTCCACTTCTTCACCGATCACTTTTTTTACAGCGGCATTCGTGATCATCTCCTCGTTGCCGGTATAGCTGATGTTGTTCTTTTTACACCACTCACGCAGGTAAGCAAAGGCCGGAACGATCAGGGCCGATGCGAATTTTTGTCCTTCACCTATCACGAGCACCTGCTCCACGAAAGGAGATTCCTTTAACTTGTTCTCTATCATCAGCGGGGCAATGTATTTGCCGCCCGATGTTTTGAAGATCTCTTTTTTTCGGTCGGTGATCTTCAAAAATCTTCCCTCCACCATGGTGCCTATGTCGCCAGTATGAAAAAAACCGTCCTTGTCAATGGCTTCAGCAGTGGCATCGGGCCTTTTATAATAGCCGAGCATCACGCTTGGTCCTTTTACCAGTATCTCTCCGTCATCGGCAAATTTCACTTCAAGATTTTTGTAGATGGTGCCCACCGTTCCGAACCGGATGCTGTCGGGCTCGAAATTATTTAC
>DATDFI010000307.1:0-5658 GCA_036522695.1 Bacteroidia bacterium
CTACAGAGGTGCCGTTAAGGATGTATTCCCCGCTCGAAGGTGTGTCCAGGCAACCGAGAATATTCATGAGCGTGGATTTGCCCGAGCCAGAAGGACCCATGAGCGCCACATACTCATTCTTGAAAATATCGAGGGTGACCGAGCGAAGGGCATGAATGGTTTCGGAGCCTATGGTGTACTCGCGCGCAATGTTGCGCAAACTGATGATGTTCTTGTTTTCCATCTAAAGCCTTAAAGATACAAAGTTACTAATTACGAACCTGTACGAAACCGCATTTCGCGGTTCACGGGTTCAATGAACTTTTGACGGAGAACGAACGGGTATTACCAACGTCATTGTGATGACCCGGTTCAAAACCTCAGCACAAAATCCTGCTTTACCTGTTCCTTGCGGAGAAAAGCGATCCCCATGAAAAAAAGATCGATGGTCACTGTAATGCTTTCATTTTTCATTATGGTCTCCCAGGCTTCCTGCATCTCACCCGACCAATGAATATCATCAAAGATCATGACATCATTGTTAGCGGAGTATTGCAGGCACTGTTCGAAATAGCGAAGGGTGGGTTCCTTGCGGTGGTTGCCATCGAAGAAAAAGAGTTTACACTTTATAGTTTGAGGTTTACAGTTTTGATCCAGCAGGTTTTCGAGCACATCATCGAAGTTAGCGTTAACCAATTGGATATTGTGCGCGTTGGCTTCATCGAAATTTTTTTGCGCGATGGCGGCCGTTTGCGGGCAGCCTTCTATGGAGATTATTTTGGCGGAGGGCGCAGCTTCGGATAAATAAAGCGTAGTCACTCCCAGTGATGTGCCGAGGTCGAAAATGAGCTGAGGTTTGAAATGATCGACCAGGCGGAAAAGCAATTGGCCGTACTTTTTATTTTTCTCCGCATTGCGGCAGATGTCTTTTACTCTTTTTTTTGTGGCCCCGAAAGCTTTCGGGATATTTTTTCGGGAACCTGCGCCCAGGTCAGTCACGGTGATCAGCGTATCATCTTTCAGCAGCTTTTTTCGCAAGGCCTCTGCCTTATTATATGCAGGGTAGTTTTTTTTGTCATTGATCACATTTGTAAGAAGGTCGAACACGAAAGGGGAGTGTACATCGTATTTGGTCCCGGAAGTGATGCGGTACTTCAAAAAATCTTTCGATTGCCGGAGCAGGCCCATGGAGCGAAGGTAGTGAATATGAGAGCGGTTTTGTAAGTTTGACATACCTGTAACTTTGGAGGTGGGTCGCGTTATATGGATATGAGGTCCCTTGTCCTTTATTTTTTGTTTGCGGTGTGCACGGCCGGTGCGCAGGATACTGCGCTTATCCGAAAAAATCATGTGAAGAGTGTGATCAAAAAGGAGTGGCGCATGACTAACGGTACAGCAGAAGGGTTCCCTTATTTTACGGAAACATATTATAATAAAAATGCTCAACCCGAAAGCGTATTGTATTATTTCGAAAAAGATAAACCGCAGCAAAAGTATGTTTACAGGTATGATGCAAACGGAGAGCATCTGTACGACCTGTCCTGTAATATGACAATAGGAATAGTTGACACTATAACTGAGGAGGATAATGCTAAGAAGCAATATGGCGATAAATGGCAGGAATATAAGGAGTACATAAAGCTGGAAAAGGACGAAAAAGGAAGAATAGTGCGCCAGGTCTTTAATGATTACAGGGGAATGGAGAAACGCCATTCGGTATTTAAATATGATGCATTGGGACACATGATAAGCTGGGAAACATTTGACCCCCGGGGAAAAAGAATAGGGTCGGAAGAATGGATGTATTCTGCATCCGGGAAATTGCTTTCGCAGGTCAGTAAAAATGAAAGAGGAATAGTGACTTCATTTGAGAAAAGATACTATGATAAATACGATAGCCTGGAGTTGAAGATCGATTCCCTGGGTTATCCTTTGGGTACAAAGTATGAGTCAGCAACAAAATACAAATACGGAATGAAGCATGGGAAATGGTTGCCTCTAATGGAGGAGGAACACAAAAAGGGCTCGGAACCCAATATTAAAGTATTTACTTATGCTTTTGATCCGGACAGTAGTTACAGGGTTACGCAAAAGGCCTATAGGGGAAAAGTTCGACCGGGGCACTTGATAAATACTGTGAATTTTTATTACGATACCAATGGCATTCTCTTTTTTGTAAGCGACTTTGCAAAAGGCGATAGTGTCCGCACATGGTATGACCAGGGCCAAACGGCCAGATGTGAGTACAGTGGCCCGGACAGCTATCGGTTCAAAGATCTTTTTGAGAACGGGAGGCCTGTTTTGACGCTTGAAATCGATTCTAAGGGCGATACTATTCGTGTGACGAAAACAGAATATTCCTTGGATGGCCTTGTGAAACGTTATAACGAGAAGATCCGTTCGGAAATAATGAATGGTGATAAGAGAAATAAGATCTCCGAGATCGAAATATCTGAAGGGATCACTGAATACGCCTATACCTACTACTGATCATTGCTTTTTTATGCTTTGACCGTACTGAAGCGATGATGCACAGGCCGTGGTGAATAGCCCCGATGGAGCCTGCGCAGCAGGAGAGAGCGGGAATGGCGGGAAATATTTTGCACAGGCCGGCCGCTGCAAAGAAATCCCTTTAAAATCCCGCATCATTCCCTAACTTTATGTCCGGAAAAATGAAGACCAGATTTTACCTCCCTCTTCTTTTCATTCTGCCATTCTTCGGGAGCGGACGCATCAGCACACCGCTCGAAAAACAAGTGCAACAAAAGATATTTCCCATGAATAAAACCTTTGCCATAGTGATACACGGTGGGGCCGGAACCATACTGAAGGAGAACATGACGCCCGAGCTGGAAAAAGAATACAAGGATAAACTTGCCGAAGCGCTTAAAGCGGGCTATGATACCTTAAGCAAAGGGGGCACCAGCGTGGATGCCGTAGTGGTATCTATAAAGATCATGGAGGATTCCCCGCTTTTCAACGCAGGAAAAGGTTCTGTTTTTACCGCTGACGGAAAAAATGAAATGGATGCCTCCATCATGGAAGGGAAAAATTTAATGGCCGGTGCGGTGGCGGGAGTACATCACATCAAAAATCCCATTGTGGCTGCGCGTTGCGTGATGGAACATTCGCCACACGTGATGATGGTGGGCGATGGGGCCGAAACATTTGCTAAGACCTGCGGCTGTGAATTCGCTGACTCTTCTTATTTCTTCGAACAGAAACGCTGGGACCAGCTGCAGAAGATCAAAGAAACCGAAAAGCAATTGCTCGATCATTCGGGCGATACAACAGGAGAGATACAGCCGCTCGACCCGGGCCTGGCCGATAAAAAATTCGGGACGGTGGGCGTGGTGGCGCTCGATGAGTATGGAAATTTGGCGGCCGGAACATCCACCGGAGGAATGACGAATAAAAAATACGGCCGCGTGGGTGATTCGCCCATCATTGGATCGGGAACTTACGCCAACAACAATACCTGTGGCGTTTCCTGTACCGGTCACGGTGAATTTTTTATGCGCTGCGTGGTGGCCCATGATGTGTCGGCACTGATGGAATACAAGGGCCTTACGCTGGAGCAGGCAGCGAATGAAGTGGTGTTGAACAAACTGGTGAAGATAGGCGGGGAGGGCGGGTTGGTGGCCATGGATGCCAGGGGAAATATCTCCATGCCCTTTAATACTGCAGGAATGTATCGCGGGTATATGAAGGATGGAAAAATGGAGGTTCTTATTTATAAATGATATGCGTTACCTGCTCAAATTCCTTTCGGTCCTTCTCATCGTACTTTTCTTCCCGCTTTCACTGGTCTTCGTTGCGTACTACCCCAGCGAAGAGCTCACAAAGAATATTTTCAAAAATGATGTTTCGATCCTGTGGAATTATTTCCACGGTGAGTCATTCACATTTAAGTAAAAGTATCCTTTAAATCCTGCCAACCAACGAAAACCGGTTTCCCGTTCACTCCCGATTCTCTAAATTTCCAAACCTGTAAATTAACCGGGAATTTTATGGAACCTCCTAAGAACGCGAAGGTTTACGAATTTCCTACATCAACCATCTGGTTCGATGAAGATGGGATATTGTATTCAATGGGAAAAAAAGCCCCGGCCGAAACCATTGAAGAAAGTAAACGGACACTGGAACAATTCAAAGAGATCGTGGGACACAAAAAAGTGTGTATGATACTTGACGTGACCAATGCTCAGCCTAACAACAAAGAGACGCGCGATTTTGCCGCTAAAGAATTGCCCCCGCTCGTAAAGGCCATGGCGCTTATTTCCAATTCACCGTTGGGAAGAATGATGGTGAACCTGTTCTTCGGGTTAAAACCTCCTCCTTATCCCGCACGCATGTGCGCGAATGAAAAGGAAGCGAAGGAATGGATCAGGCAATACCTTTAAAACTTTATGCCAGATAAAAAAGATAAAAGACTGGATGAGATCGTGCGGCTGCTGGTTCAATATGCCCGCCTCGATTTTGACGAGCGGCTCGAAGTATCGCCTAAAGGTGACGAGATAGATGCCGTGATCGTGGGACTGAATACGCTGGGCGAGGAGCTTGAAAATATGGAGTCGATAAAGGCCGAAAAAGTGAACGAGGAAACCGCGCGACTTGCAGCCATTGTTGACTCATCGGAAGATGCCATCGTGAGTAAATCCCTCGACAGTATCATACGCACCTGGAATAGATCAGCCGAGCGCATGTTCGGCTTTACCGCCAAAGAGGCCATCGGGAAAAATATTGCGATCACGATCCCCGAGGAACTGGTATTTGAAGAAAGAAGTATCATCAGTCGCATTCGCAGGGGCGAACGTGTAGAACATTATGAGACCATCCGCAAGCGAAAGGATGGGACCCGGCTCGAGGTTGCGCTCACCGTTTCCCCGATCCTCGATGCTTCAGGAACTGTTATCGGGGCATCCAACATTGCCCGCGACATTTCCGAGAAAAAACTTATTGAAAGAGAATTGAAAGAACGGGCGCAATATCTCGAACATCGCTCGAACGACCTGCTGAATGTTTTGCTGCGGCATACCATGCTTGATTTTTCGGTGAAGGCCGAGGTAGGAGAGAATGGTGACGAGATGGATGCCATTGCCGTGGGACTTAATACACTTGCTGAAGAACTTGAGTCGGAGATATCGCGCAGGCAGGAATTCGAAAAGGAGCTGCTGAAAAAAACGGAAGAGCTGGAATCCTCCAACAAGGACCTGGAAAATTTTGCGTACATCGCTTCTCACGACCTGCAGGAACCTTTGCGCATGGTGAGCAGTTTTTTACAGCTGCTCGAAAAGAAAATGGGCGACCAGGTGGATGCCACCGGCAAGGAATATATCTATTACGCGGTGGATGGCGCCAAGCGGATGAAAGTGATGATCAACGACCTGCTCGCGTACTCGCGCATCACTTCACGCAAACCGGTTTTTTCGATGGTGGATATGAATAAGATCATGGAGGATGTGAAGACGAACCTTCGCGAAAGGATACGCGAGCGCCAGGCGATCATCGAAACGGGGGATTTGCCGGTGCTGGTGGCCGACAATGTGAAGATCACGCGATTGCTGCAGAACCTCATCAGCAACGCGATAAAATTCACGGGGAAGGGGGTGACCCCGCATATTAACGTGACCTGCGATGGGAGCAGGGATGAATATACTTTTTCAGTGACCGATAACG
>DATDFI010000308.1:0-5060 GCA_036522695.1 Bacteroidia bacterium
CTTTTTCTTCAGCAATTCGTTTGCGCAGAAAAATTTTTACAAAGCCGGGATGGAGGCGTACCGCAAGGGGCAATATTACCTTGCCATCGACTGTTTCAAAAAATATTACTCGAAGAGTTCGGATAAAGAAGGAAAAGTGAAAGCGCTTTTTATCGTAGGCGATTGTTATTACAAATTATATGATTACCGCCAGGCCGAAACCTATCTTTCCAAAGCCATAAAAGCGAAGTATCCCGACCCTTACGTTTTCCTTTTACTCATGCTCACGCAAAAAGAAGGAGGGAAATATGATGAAGCGATAAACACCTTTGAAGAATATAAAAAGCGTGTGCCCGATGCCGGCAATGACTTCTCCATATCCTGCGAGAATGCCAAAAAATGGCTGCAAGAACCCCTGGCGTACACGATAGAGAATATGGCGATGATCAATTCGAAAAGCAGGGACATGCTTCCTGTTTTCGGAAGAAATCTTTTGACGATATATCTTTCTTCCACCAGGGCCAATGGAAATTCCGATGTTCCGGATGCCTGTACCGGGGAACCACAAAGCGATATTTATTTTACCCGGAAAGATACCTCGCGCGGGGATTGGTGGTCGAACCCGTTGTCAACAGGAGAATTCATCAATTCTGTTTTCAATGAGAATTCGGTGTGCTGCGGCACCGCGCACCACGGTTTTTATTTTTCAAGAATGGTCAAGGACAGCCGGAAGAAAAACTCGGCTGAGCATTTGAAGCTTTTTTATGCGGACAGCACTTTCGGGAAATACAATGCGCGTGTACTGGATTTTTGTTTTACCGATACGGGAAATTTCAATTTCGATACACCTTTTCTTTGCGCGGATGGCGAAACGCTTTTTTTCTCGAGCGATATGCCGGGAGGATACGGTGGTTATGACCTGTGGTCGGTGAAGTGGAACAGCAAAGAAAAACACTGGGAACAAGCGGTGAACCTCGGACCAAGGATCAATTCGGAAGCGGATGAAAGATCGCCCTTTCTTTTTGCGGACATACTCTATTTCTCTTCCAATAATTATAAGGGTATGGGCGGCTACGATATTTATTCCAGTGTTTCGGGCGAGGACGCCTGGGGCAAACCGCAGAACATGCAGTACCCGATAAACTCACCGCAGGATGATATTTCCATTGTGTTTGAGGGCAATAAAGATCAGGGGTACATTTGCTCCAACCGCGAGGGAGGAAAAGGGAGTTTTGATATCTGGAAGTTTACTCCAAAACATTAAGCCCGCTCACATCAATTCAACATCCTCCCTCACTGTTTCCACTGAAAAATGCTGAATTAACTTTCCTTCGCGCGTAAGCTTGATGCCTGTTAATTTTTTCCCATAGCACGCACCCGTGTCAATATTCCAGGAGTTGCTCGCTTCATCGTAAACCGGCCCGGCATCAACAGGAGTATGACCGATCACCTGCACTTTACCAATGTTCTTGAGCGGACCACGGTACCACAAAACTCCCTGGCTCGCCTTTTCGTTAATGGGGTCCTCTATTCCGGGGCCAATCCCAGCATGACTCACGAAAACATATTCGTTCTCCCAATACAAGGGAAGGTTTCCAAAATTTTCCTTCACGGTCTTTAAAGGCAATCCCACGCGCTCGAAACTCTCAACCGTTTTTCTTCCGCCCCAATCCAGCCAGTGATCAATGTAAGGGTCCTCGATGTATTCGAGGCAGGCCTGCTCGTGATTTCCCTTCAATAAAACGGTGGATGGATATTTTCCCTTGAGCAAATTGCAGAAGCGAAAAGTTTCGGCAGCAAAATTCCCGCGATCGATAATGTCACCGAGCTGGATGAGCTGCTCCTTTTCCGGGTCCCAATGATCCAACAGCCTGCGGAACGTGTGCAGGCAGCCGTGAACATCACCGATAATGAAAAGATCCATTTACAGCTACGAACTACTTCCCCCGACTACGGCCGGGAAGAGGATATTAATATACAAAGGATGCAAGTTGTCACCCTGAGATCCGCGAAGGGTGCTTCCAGCGAACAGGCTTCGCGGGCCCCAGCCTGACAGCCGGGTGATTTATTTTAACGCAGCCAGCTGCTCCTCCAGCGCCTTGATCTTCGCCTCCGCATCGCTTTGCTTCTTTTTCTCAATGGCGATCACCTCCGGCTTCGCGTTCTGCACAAAACGCTCGTTCGCTAATTTTTTCATCACGCTCTGCAAAAAACCCTTGTTGTATTCCAGGTCTTTCATCAGGCGCTCACGCTCCTCACCCACATTTATACTTTTCGAAAGCGGGACAAAGAACTCCATGGTGCGAACAATGAAGGAAAAAGAGTTATCGATCTTCTCCTTTGTATAATTGAACGATGAAAGATTGCACATGCGGCAGATCAATGCATCATACTTCGTGATGTGAACGTCTTTATTGTCCTTCTCATATATCTCAAGAGACTCCTTCGGAGAAATATTCTTTTGTTTCCGCAGGTTGCGAACATTGCCGATCACCTGCATCACCACGTCAAACTCATCCAGCATCTGCGCATTGGCATCAACAGCCTTTGGCCATTCCGCCACGATGATGCACTCCTTTTCTTTTCTTTCCCCTATCAAATGCCAGATCTCCTCCGTGATGAAAGGCATGAAAGGATGCAAGACCTTCAATATTTTCTCAAAGAAAACGATCGTTGCACCATACGTTTCTTTATCAATAGGCAGTGCTTTACCTTCAATAAAATCAGGCTTCACCATCTCCAGGTACCAGGAACAGAAATCGTCCCATACCAGTTTGTAGGTGGTCATCAGCGCTTCCGAGATCCTGTATTTCGAATACAGGTTATTGATGATGGCGAGCTGCTCATTGAAACGCGCCTCGAACCACTCCACGGAAATTTTATTCGTTTCGCTCTGCTTCGTATCATTAGTGCTCCATCCTTTGATAAGACGAAACGCATTCCAGATCTTGTTCGAGAAATTCCTTCCCTGCTCGCAATACGCTTCATCGAACGGAAGATCATTCCCTGCGGGCGAGCACAGGAGCATTCCCACGCGCACCCCATCCGCACCGTACTTTTCCATCAGCTCTATCGGGTCGGGGGAATTCCCCAGCGACTTGCTCATCTTGCGGCCGATCTTATCGCGCACAATTCCCGTAAGATAAACGTTCGTAAAAGGTTTCTCCCCACGGTATTCATAGCCGGCAATGATCATCCTCGCCACCCAGAAAAATAAGATCTCGGGAGCGGTAACAAGATCATTGGTGGGATAGTAATAATTCACATCGGCATTGCCCTTATAATTCTTATCCGAACCAAAAACTTTGGGATCGAATACGCTGATAGGCCACAACCAGGAGGAGAACCAGGTGTCCACCACATCCTCATCCTGTTTAAGTGTTTGTTGTTGGTTATTGGTTGTCTGTTGCCGGTAAAGCTTCAAGGCTTCCTCGTGCGTTTTTGCCACCACAAAATTCCCTTTATCGTCATACCATGCCGGAATGCGCTGCCCCCACCACAATTGCCGGGAGATGCACCAATCGTGCACGTTCTCCATCCAGTGCTTGTAGGTATTGATGAATTTATCCGGAATGAGTTTGATATTCCCGTTCAACACATTCTCCAGCGCGGGCTTCGAGATCTGGTCCATCTTCAAAAACCATTGCATGGAGAGTTTGGGTTCTATCACCGCATCGGTACGTTCGCTGTAGCCGACCTTATTTTTAATGTCTTCCACTTTCACGATCTGTCCCATCTCCTCCAGGTCTTTCGCAATTTTTTTGCGAACTGCAAAACGGTCTTCTCCAACGTAAAACTGTGCGGCCGGGCTCATCTTACCGTCAGCACCAATGGTATCGATCACCTCCAGTTTATGCTTAACACCCAAATTGTAGTCGTTGATATCGTGCGCGGGAGTAACTTTCAGCGCCCCGGTGCCGAATTCCATATCGATGTACTCGTCAAAAATAATGGGTACCGACCGGTTTACGATGGGAACGATGGCGCATTTCCCCTTCAGCCTTTTGTAGCGCTCATCATCGGGATGCACGCATACGGCCGTGTCGCCCAAAATGGTTTCGGGACGCGTTGTGGCAATAGTGATCCATTCATCCGCGGTGCCTTCTATCTTGTACTTCACATAGTACAATTTCGAATTCACTTCCTTGTAATTCACTTCTTCATCCGATACTGCCGTTTTTCCCTGCGGGTCCCAGTTCACCATGCGAACACCGCGGTAGATCTGCCCTTTATTATAAAGATCAATGAACACATCGATCACCGCCTCGCTCAAATTCTCATCCATGGTAAAGGAGGTGCGTTCCCAATCGCAGGAAGCGCCCAGCTTTTCCAGCTGCTTTAAAATGATCCCCCCGTATTTATTTTTCCACTCCCAGGCGTATTTCAAAAATTCTTCGCGCGTGAGGTCGGTTTTGCTGATGCCTTTTTCTTTCAGCATTGCAACCACCTTCGCTTCGGTAGCAATGGAAGCATGATCGGTGCCGGGAACCCAGCAGGCATTTTTTCCCATCATGCGGGCGCGCCTGATCAAAACATCCTGTATGGTGTTGTTGAGCATGTGGCCCATGTGCAGCACACCGGTCACATTGGGAGGAGGAATCACAATAGTGTAAGGTTCGCGTTCATCGGGAACGGAACGGAAAAATTCATACTTCAGCCAATGGCTGTACCACTTGTCTTCAGTCCCTTTCGGGTCGTAGGTCTTCGGGATTTCCATAATGAAAATGAAATTGTCCGTTTACTAAAAAACGGAAGGTAAATTTATCAAAATAAATGGTTGCGATGATGTCTCTCAGGCGTTGAGTGGTCAGACGACCACGCGCGCCTGCACGAACGCAGGCATGCCGTTCATCACCTTCAAGGCGCTGACGACAAGGAGGAGGAGAAAAATTATTTCGGGAAGTAATTTCATTCATAATAAAAGACAAATTCTTTTTGAAATGGTTGCATGGTTCTTTGAAGCGAACCTGTGATGCTCTATTAACCGCCATTCCTGCTTTCCGCTTCAATCAATACGCGCTTTCGCACCGGCCGATCCCTCAGTCGCGGTGAACACCCTGCTAAAATCATTCTTCGATGTC
>DATDFI010000309.1:0-5267 GCA_036522695.1 Bacteroidia bacterium
AGTGAACGTACGTAACTGTTCGCACCCGGGTTCCAGCCGCCCGCCAGCGCACTCACTGTATCGAGCTGCGCGATGTGGTCGCGTGACTGCCCTCCAATATTGGTGAACACCCCGCCCGCATATAATTTATCCTGGTAAAGCACCAGCGAATACACCACATCGTTCGCATTCGCATCCCACTGCGTAGGCATGGAAGAAGAAAGATCGACACACACGATACGGTTGCGGGAATAATTGCGCACGAGCGTAAAATAGCCGCCTATATACATTTTATTGCCTGCCAGCAGCAAAGTGTTTACCGTGCCGTTGGTGGCAGGATTGAAATTGTTTGCACTGTCGCCCGTAATATTCACGCAGGCCACGTTACCTCGCGCCTTGCCATCCGCACTCGTAAAATAACCACCGAGGTAAAGGTCGTTCCCGTTCAATATCATACAGCGAATGGTCCCCACTACCGGGACATCGAGCGGCAGGAGCGAGGCATTGCCAAGATCGATGGCCGAAAGTGATTTGCGCGATTGCCCCCCTACCAAAGTATAGGATCCGCCCGCATAAAGGGTGTTGCCTGATCCCTGGAAAGAAAAAACAGGGCCGTTCGCATCCGGGTCCCACGCGGTGGTCGTTCCAGTGGTAAGATCGATAGCTGCCATGTTGCCGCGGTCAACACCTCCCACACTTGTAAAATCCCCGCCCGTACACACGCGCCCGTTGAACGAATAAACCCCGTAAACCGTTGCGTTGATATGGGGGTCCCATGAAGAGGGGACACCGCTGTTGAGGCTGACCGCTGCAATTTTTTTACGCGCTATATTACCCACGGTAGTGAAATCACCGCCTGCATATAACAGCGTATCGCTTTGGGAAATGCTGCGCACGGTGGCATTAAAATTCGGGTTGTAATTAAGGAGTGCATTGTTATTGGAAAGATCGAAAGCCGCCAGGTGATTGTGCGCAGCGAAACTCATGGTGCTGAAAGCCCCTCCCGCATACAAAATATTATTGTTGCGGTCGATGTGTAAAGTATACACGTTGGCATTTGCATTGGGGCTCCAGCTTGTAACCCCGGTATTTACATCGATGGAGGCGAGCCTGCTTCTGCCGTTGAACAGAACAGTGGTGAATGCTCCACCGATAAAAATTTTAGGGCCGCTGGATTCGAGTGTGTAGATGGTGCCGTCAACAGGATAATTGAAATCAACGTTAGGCTGGGAAGGATTAAGGATGATGCCGTTAACGGTGTCAACGCGCGCAAGCCTGGTGCGCAGGGCCGCACCCACCACGGTGAAATTTCCTCCAATGTACATCAGGGGGCCGTTCAGCGTCATGGCGTACACGATGCTGTCGGTGTTGGGCGACCAGTTGAAAGGAATGTAAGAAGCTGTATCGAGACAGGCCACGTTGTTGCGGTAATAGGCATTGATGGATTGAAATTTTCCACCCACGTAAAGCTTGTTGCGCTCGCGTATCATGCAGCGTATCTCTCCATCGGGATCGGGGTTCCACGCGCACACCTGCCCGCTTGCATTGATGTGAACAAGGTTCCGGATGTATGTGCTTCCCGCCATTGTGAATTTCCCCCCGTAAAACCACCCGCCCATGCTGTCGGAAGCACAACAATAAACGGTGCCGTTAAGCAAAGGGGTGATGGGAATCACCTGCCCATTGGTGGAGTCGATCACCACGGCATGACCCGTTACCGGGCCCACATCATCAAATGAACCACCGATGAAAACACTGTTCCCGCTCTTATAGCTGGTGTAAACAGGTCCGTTCGGGATCCACATGTTGGGGTTTAGTTGTTGTGCGAAAGAATGAAGTGCGCACATCGTGATCACAGAGAGGAATAGAGCTCGCATGAAAAAAGTTCTTTTTCGGGGATGAAGAGACCAAAAATACGATAAAAATGCGATGGGGAAGCGGGTTGATGACCTTCGCACGAGTGTTCGTTATTTACCCGTAGACTTTCACTTGAGGGGAATAGTATGAAATGTGAAGCAAGTATGAAGCGAACCATTAACTGTAAACTATGAACTACGAACTATAAACTATAAACTATAAACTATGAACCGTAAACCATTATCTTCGTATCCCTTAAAAATGCGCGTTAGATTTAAGAAGCTGATGGAAGTGATTGCAATTGAGTGATTTTAATTACCGGGTAGCACAACTGCGCATTCACGAATTCCATTGAATTTTTTAAAACGCATGAGTAAATGAAAAAGATATTTTTTCTTTTCCCCGTTATTGTCATCTTCTTTTTTTCTGGCTGCAATAACGACATCGACATCAACGAGCAATGGAAAGAGGTCCCCGTGATCTTCGGCCTGCTCGATCAAAGCGATTCGGTACAATACATCAAGATCAATAAAGCATTTCTCGGTAAGGCCAGCGCGCTGGTGATGGCTTCCAATTACGATACCGTAAACTACGGCAATGTGCTTGATGTAAAGATCAAAGAGATCGCGAATAATACAGTGATCAATACCTTTACGCTGCAGCAGGATTCCGCCATTCCCAAGGACCCTGGCGTTTTCGCGTACCCGAAACAAGTGCTTTTTAAACTGGCGGGCCACACACTCGATCCCAATAACCAATATGAGCTGGTAGTGACCAATCTCCAGAGCGGTTTGGTGTGTACCGCGAAAACAAACCTTGTCAGCGATTTTTCCGTTTCATCCCCTTTTCCCAACCTGCAGTTGAATTTCACGGTCCCCGAAGCGGCTTTTCATATTCAATGGACCAGCGCGGTGAATGGAAGGCGTTATAATGTGATCATGCGCTTTTGGTATACCGAAACGAATAAGATCACTGGACTCGTGCGTGAGCGTCACGTGGACATGAATTTCCAGGACCAGCGCGCAAGCACTATTGCGGGAGGTGAAGTGGTGGATGTGAATTTTCTCTCCAAAGCATTTTACTCTTTTCTGCGTTCCAGTATTCAACCCAATGACAGTTTGTGGAGGCACGTAGGAAAACTCGGCAATCCCAACGCCCAGCTTGATTTTATCATTACGGCTGCCAACGAGGAATTTTCCACTTACATGGAAGTGAATGAGCCCAGCACCGGCCCGCTCCAGGAAAAACCGTATTACACCAATATCACCAATGGTATTGGCCTCTTTGCTGCCCGTTACGTCCAAAAAAATCCTTACCTGTATAACAGGCGCCTCAACGGTCCTTCAATAGACTCTATTTACGGTGGACATTACACATACAACCTCGGTTTCTGCTCTACCAATATGGCGAGCCCTTACGCCTGTTTCTGACATATTGTCGGCATAATTTCCCTCTTAATTTTTTTCGCAAAACTGTCATGTAAAATATGGCAGAATCAGCTCATTACAACCCCGGTGGCATAATCATTGACTCTTGAGCAGAAGATAAAATTCTATAGCCCATTTAACTTTTAACAACTAACATTTAACTTTTTCAATCATGGGAAAAATAATAGGCATTGACTTAGGAACGACCAATAGCTGTGTGGCGGTACTCGAGGGTAACGAACCCGTAGTGATCCCCAACAGTGAAGGTAAGCGCACCACGCCTTCCATCGTGGCATTTGTAAAAGATGGGGAGCGTAAAGTGGGCGACCCCGCCAAGCGACAGGCCATCACCAACCCGAAGAATACCGTTTACTCCATAAAGCGTTTCATGGGTCACACTTTCAGCGAAGTGAGCGAAGAGATGAAGCGCGTTACATACAGCGTTGTGAAAGGCGATAACAACACCTTGCGTGTTGACATTGACGGGCGTAAATACACTCCGCAGGAAATTTCAGCGATGATCCTGCAGAAGATGAAGAAGACCGCTGAGGATTACCTCGGCACCACTGTTGATCGCGCAGTGATCACCGTCCCCGCTTATTTCAACGATGCGCAGCGCCAGGCTACCAAGGAAGCCGGTGAGATCGCGGGTTTGAAAGTGGAACGTATCGTGAATGAACCTACCGCAGCAGCACTTGCGTACGGTATGGATAAAAAGAACAAGGACATGAAGATCGTGGTGTTCGACTGCGGTGGCGGTACGCATGACGTTTCTGTTCTTGAGCTGGGCGATGGGGTTTTCCAGGTGAAATCGACCGATGGTGACACACACCTTGGCGGTGACGATTTCGACCAGAAGATCATCGACTGGCTGGTGCAGGAATTCAAGGATGAGAACGGTGGCCTCGATCTTTCCAAAGACCCTATGGCGCTGCAGCGTTTGAAAGAAGCCGCTGAAAAAGCGAAGATCGAACTCTCCAGCACATCGAGCTCTGAGATCAACCTCCCTTACATCATGCCGGTTGACGGGATCCCGAAACACCTTGTGCGCACCTTGAGCCGCGCGAAGTTCGAGCAACTCGTGGATGACCTTATTAAACGTACTATAGAGCCCTGCAAATCCGCTTTGAAAAATGCGGGAATGAAAACCAGCGATATCGATGAAGTGATACTCGTGGGTGGATCAACACGTATCCCTGCGATACAGGATGCCGTGCAGAAATTTTTCGGCAAGGCACCTTCAAAAGGCGTGAACCCCGATGAGGTGGTGGCCATTGGCGCTGCGATACAGGGTGGAGTGCTCACCGGTGAAGTGAAAGATATTTTGCTCGTTGACGTAACACCTTTGTCGCTCGGTATCGAGACCATGGGCGGTGTGTTCACCAAACTTATTGAAGCGAACACTACCATTCCTACCCGTAAGAGTGAAGTGTTCACCACTGCGGCCGATAACCAGCCCAGTGTGCAGATCGTAGTGTTCCAGGGTGAGCGTGCGATGGCGCGCGACAACCGCAAGCTCGGTGAATTCAACCTGGACGGGATCCCGCCCGCACCACGCGCCACTCCCCAGATTGAAGTGACCTTCGACATTGATGCGAACGGCATTTTGAACGTGAGCGCGAAGGATAAGGGCACCGGCAAGGCGCACAACATCCGCATCGAGGCGAAAAGCGGGTTAACCGAAGACGAGATCAAGCGCATGAAGAAAGAAGCGGAGGCGAATGCCGAAGCGGATAAAAAAGCGAAAGAAGAGATCGGTAAGATCAACGAGGCCGACAGCATGATCTTCAATACGGAAAAGCAGTTGAAGGATTATGGTGATAAACTTTCTGCTGATAAGAAGGAGAACATCCAGAAGGCGCTGAGCGAACTGAAAGATGCGCATAAGGAAAAGGACCTCGCTAAGATCGAGACCGCCATGGCTAACCTCAACACCGCATGGCAGGCCGCCAGCGAGGAACTTTACAAGGCCACCCAGGAAGCCCAGCAGAACAACACCAACAC
>DATDFI010000310.1:0-4956 GCA_036522695.1 Bacteroidia bacterium
ATGCTCGAACTTATCTTCCTTATTACTGTCGATGATCAGCAATTCGGGCTCATCGATCCTGGTGTCCGCTGTGCCCTGGATGAACTTCATCGCACGCTTGAATTCGCCTTCTTCAATGTTGAAGGTTTCGGCCACGGTGGCCACGAATTCAAGTTCCTGTTCAGAAATCTCGTTGGAAGAATGGATGAATTCGATCAAACGCAAAAGCACAACCACTTTCTGCTTCTGCTCTAGCTCACCGTTGATCTGGGTGCAGATCTTTAAGACTTTTACCGAGTTGAGTGAAGTTCGTTTTGCCGAGCCGTCCTTTTTCTTGGAGACCTGGTGGTGCGCTTCGAGGAATTCGTCAAACAGCTTGAGGTATTGCTCCACCAGTTCCTGGTTGAGCAACTGCTTCAGGAAGGACTGCACAATGGCCCTGCTGCTGTTGGTCACGCCATCCACCTTCGCGATGATGGCGAAGAGTTGCATGAGAGCCTTTAATATCCGTTCACTCATAAGCTATTCCGCTGTGCTGTGTTTGCTGAAAAAAAAGCATTAATACAACGTGTAGTAATGCCTTCAATTACTAATTTCTTAACGATGCTATTGTTTGAAACCGATAAGGATCACGGCCCGGCCGGATGCGGCCGATTCGGGGTTGAGCACTGCTTCAATGGTGCAATCAACTGTTGACGTGATCTTGAAATCCCAGTAAGGAGCGTTCTTGTGGTCCTTGTTGGTGAATAAAACCGTTCCATCGGGGTCCTTAATGGTAAAAATAAGATTGCCATCGCTCAAACCGCTGCACGCAGCAACACGGTAAGTGGTACCTCCATAAAATGTAGTGTGGAACTCGGCCGTTTGGTCAACCTGCAGAAGAGTACGATACACCTGGCCGTCCGAAATATATTCCTGGGTGAGATGCTTGGCGCAAACAGAAGCAACAGTATCGTTTATCTGCGCTTTGGCGGTATAGCTGAATGAAAGCGCTACCGCTGCGATCAATACCGTGCAAAATCCTTTGATATTCATATCCGGGTATGGTTAAGTGTGAATCTTATTATCCTACGATGAGTTTACGCAACGCGGCAACTTTTTTCCCAATGGAATCAAGCTGCTCGGGAGTGATCACCACTTCGGTTTTGCCGGTGAAAGTGGTGGTCATGCTCTTTTCGTCAGTAACCGGTTTATCGTAAACGTATTTGTACTGGATGGCGTCAAAATCGGCCTTGAGGTCCTTAAGTCCTTTGATGAGCTCGGCATAATCATCCTGCGCGGAATTCATTTCCATGAGGCCGATCACGCTTTCGAGTGATGTTCTTTGTTCGGCTACGCGTTTGATCACCTCGTCATTCTGTTTTTGTTTCGATACGTTGATGGCAAAATGAAGGGACTCGATCCATCCGCCCGCAATGATCAGCGCACCCACTTCATTACGATCGTTGTTCTTTAAAAAGTCGTTGCTCGCACGGTATGCGCTCGATACCAGGTTGAGCATTGAATCGCGTTTGCCGAGATTTTTCTGGAAACGCTCGAGCAGGTCCTTACTGAAGGCCGCGCTTACACCGAGATCGTCCGCCAGCTTTTTCACACTCTGGAAATAGCCAAGCGCATCCTGGGTTTGATCGTAAAGCGTTACATAACCGAGATCGGCACCGTAAACACCGAGGTTAAGGGCTTTCTGATAGTTGGTGGAATACGTATTAACGGAGGAAGAAGGGTTAAGGATGTCCTTGGCATAAGCCGCCCCCGTTTTTTTGATGAGGAATGCCGTTTGGAAAGGAGAAGGCACACTGAAGATCTTCCCGTTGAAAACGGTGTTCAGTGATCCACCGGTGTCTTTTTTGGTCGTGTCCTTACCGTCATTCACATTGTTGCCGCCATTGCCTGATCCGCATGACGAAACAAGTAATACCGAACCAAAAGTGAACGCAACAAAGAGGAGTCTCTTTAAGATCATTTTATCTCTTAATTAGATGGTTTAAAATTCGTTGCAAGTAATGAAAAATTAATTGAGATGCCAAAAATAACACTTTCTGCCAATATCCAAGCCTTGTCTTGAAAAAAGGGTTATTGGTGGTTTATTGTTTGTAGTTTGTGGTTTTTGCCCTGCACAGGGTTTATTGTGATGGCAACGCGGGGATGATGAGTGTTGACGGGGTGCTGCTGGTGGTAAACAGCAGGCAGTATGTGGTATACAGTGAGCCGTAGTAAGTACGATTGTTACCTTTGCGGGGTTATGAATAAGAACGATCATGAGGATTTCAGGATGCTGGCCACCACGCTTTTCGGGCTGGAGGAGGTGCTGGCACAGGAATTATTGAAGCTGGGTGCGAAAGATATTGAGAAGCTGCCCCGCGCAGTTGCTTTTAAAGGCGACAAGGGCTTTATGTACAAAGCCAACTTCGCTTTGCGGACCGCCACGCGCATCCTCAGGCCTATCCACATTTTCAAGGTCCGCAACGAGGAAGAACTTTACACCAAGATCAAAAAGATAGAGTGGGAGCAGTACCTGCATGAGCTCGATACACTTGCCGTTGATACTTCCTTGCGCACCGATTTCTTTTCACATTCCCAATTTGTTTCGCAAAAAGTGAAAGATGCCGTGGTCGATCGTTTTCGCGAGCGCACAGGCAAGCGCCCTTCCGTTGATCTCGATCGCCCCTGGCTGCGCATCAACATTCATATTCACGATATGGATTGCACGGTGTCGCTCGACAGCTCGGGCCCATCCCTGCACAAGCGCGGGTATCGCGATAAGATCAACCTGGCTCCATTGAATGAGGTGCTGGCCGCGGGGTTGATCGCGCTTAGCGGGTGGGATAAGAGATCAGCTTTTGTAGATCCCATGTGCGGGTCAGGGACCATTGTTACAGAGGCGGCTTTGATGGCCGGGAATATTCCGCCCGGGTATTACCGCAAGGAATTCGGTTTCCAGACCTGGAAAGATTATGATGAAAAGCTTTGGGAGCTGATACAGGAATCGTGTTTGAAGAAGATCGTGAACGATGATATTACGGTACGTGGGTCTGACATTTCGCCTAATGTGATCAAAAAGGCGAAGCAGAATGTGAAAGATGCAAGAGTGGAGGATATGGTAGAGTTGAGCACGAGCGCGTTCGCTGACCTGCAAAAGCCGGATGAGAAAGGGGTGCTGATCATGAATCCACCGTATGGAGAACGTATGGATAAGGATGATATAAACGCCCTTTACAAATCCATAGGGGATACGTTAAAGAAGAACTGGGGCGGCTGGCAGGCCTGGCTTATCACCTCCAACATGGAAGCGGTGAAGCAGATCGGCTTGCATCATACGCGCAGGATCACTGTTTTTAATGGGGGGTTGGAGTGTAAATTCTTGAGGTACGAGATCTATGCCGGGACAAAGAAGGTCCATAAGCTGAAGTAGTCCTCCTGCGAATTACGAAGGGCGAATAACGAATTGTTGCACGCCAAACTTTTAAATGCAGGGATCACATCGCTACTCCTATTCGTATTTCAGGATCCGTAATTCGTAGTGTAAAATTGGAACGGATTTTGTCTTTAACCAATAAACTCATATGAAGAACCACAGTTTTAAGATTCTTTTTCTTTTTGTTGCTGTACTAAGCATGGCTTTTGTGCAGAACAATGAAGAAGAGTGTTCGAAAAAAATAAAAGTGAACGGCAAAGTGATGCACACGCGGGCCTTTTGCGGGGGCATGCGCATGCCCGATGATGCGTGGAACGAATTCAAAAAGCCTTTGCCGCTCGGGAAGAAAAAACTTTACGTGAAAAAAGGAAGCACCAATGATTTTTCGAACGCCACGATACTGGAATTCACTTCCGATTCGGCCGGGAATTTCTCCTTCGTGCTTCCTCCCGGTGAATACTGTATCGTTGATGAATTCAAAAAGGACAAAAAGAATTACGATGACATCTGCGCCAGGTATAAGGTGGAAACAACAAATTACGGTGCGGTGGATACAGTTTGCCTGAAAGGCTGGTTCGAAACGCCTGATCTTACATTTACCGTGACCAAAACCGGCATGAAGGACCTTGAATTGATCTACAACGATAAGTGTCCCTGGCAGAATATACCTTGCGTGATGTACAAGGGACCGCTTCCTCCTTAGTTGAAATGTTTAAAGGGTTGAAAGGTTTTTGTTGGAGTTTTGTTTTTTAGCGCCTTCTTATCCAAAAATCGACCAATGATTTAAGCATAATAAGACCTAAAAGCATCCACACCTTATCCATTCCAGATGCCAGGCCTGCAAAAAATATGACCTGGATTATTAAAAGCCGAAGCACAAACAATTTTCCATATTTATAAGCCTCCGTATTTCCTGAATCAATCAATCCCGAAAAGTATTTGTATTCACCATATTGATCTAATGCTGATAAGCTCATGAAAATGGGAATTTGAAAATAGGGTTTTAGCGGTGCAAGAAATCCTTCCGCTGGATCGTAAACATACCCCATTTTTTCGCCTACAGCTATTAGCCCGCAATAATAGGCAAGCATAAGACCAATGATCATGGCAAGACCCGGAATCATGGAAATGTTCCAGGGGACTCGGTTCATTTTTTTCAAAAAGACCGAAATGAAAAAGATCATCACAAATGCGTTAAGCCAATACATAAGAATCACGCTTAAGGCATTCCAGCCGGAAAACATTACTCCCACCAGGCAAACCACATCAGCAGCAAAGGGCAAAATGAGATCGAATCTTTTCATGTATGTTAAAAGTAAAAACACTTTTTACTTATTCGTAAATTCGTTTTCGTATTTTTTGAATACAGAAATTTTAAATTAGCAAGCAATAAAACTGCGAAGCAACCTGTTTTCTGCCCACAACATTCGTAGATTCGTATAAATATTCGTAATTCGTTGATGTCATCCGGTAACGTAAATGAAAAAGATCGCAGTCCTGACTTCGGGTGGTGATGCCCCGGGCATGAATGCCTGCATACGCGCAGTAGTGCGTACGGCCAT
>DATDFI010000311.1:0-16408 GCA_036522695.1 Bacteroidia bacterium
ACGCATCTCCAGAATTGGTACCCTTACTTCCGCACATATAAATATACCCGTCCCCTCCTAAATGAATGTCGTCTGAGCCATCAGACAGACTGTTCCCTGTATAATGGTTCGCCCAAATCAAAGATTGAGCATTAATTTTTAAGGAAAATAGCTCAATACACGCCAAGGTCAGGGTTTTGGAGACTAGTCGCATGGGTATAAATTTTTGGTGATACAATAAATATAATATTTTTCTATTATTATAAACTCAATATCCTAGTAAAATTTGTGAGTTATTTGGAATGTAAATTCTATCTCACCTCTCATCGGTCAGATTCCCCCCTTTTTTTTACCTTCAAGCAATGTTTTCTTTTAAAGCATTCTTTTCGCCCGACAAGGCGCTGTACGAGTCGCTGAAAAATGTTCTCGGGTTTTATCCCGGCAATATTTCGCTGTACAAACAGGCCTTCCGCCACAGCTCGGCCGCGCAGGAAGTGAAAAAGGGAGTGAAGGACAGCAACGAGCGCCTGGAATATTTAGGCGATGCGGTGCTGGGAGCCGTGGTGGCCGAGTATCTTTTCCGCTTATTCCCGTATAAAGACGAAGGGTTTTTGACCAAGATGCGCTCGCGTATCGTAAGCCGTTCGCAGCTCAACCAGCTTGCCGTGAAGCTGGGTGTGAACAAATTCATCGAGGCGAGCCTGGAAAAAGGATCGCAGAGCAATTCCATCAATGGCGATGCCTTTGAAGCGCTCATAGGCGCGGTGTACCTCGATAAGGGCTGGGATACCGCGCGCGATTTTGTACTCAACCGCATCATCAAGAATCACATCGATATTGAAGAGGTGGAAAACAAGGAAACGGATTACAAAAGCCGCCTCATCGAATGGGCGCAGAAAGAAAAAAAGGAATTGCGATTTTTACTTGTTGGTGAAGTGGGAGAGGGCAACGACAAACAGTTCATTGTTGCAATAAATGTGAACGGGGAGACCAAAGGTACTGCCCAGCATTTTTCTAAAAAGAAAGCCGAGCAGTTCGCGGCCGAGAAAGTTTGCGTTGAACTTGCGATATGACCAGGCATAAGCTCGATATAGAATACGATTACGATTTCCACCTCATCGGCATCAGCAGCCACGATAAGGATTACCGCTTTTGCTGGGCCATCAACAATAAGCTGGGCTATGATTTCCAGAGGGGGAAAAATATCGTGCTGAAGGAAAGGAAAAAAACGGAGGCCGACAGCTTTTCCGTTTACGAATACCAGGACGAAGAGATGTTCACGGATTTTTTCATCATCGTGAACCGATCGGGAACGGCACTGCTGGTCCCCGAACACAGGCAAGCCGATTACCTTTTACTCGTTCGCGGCAACATGAGCGAGGACGAAAAAAAGGACCTCATCAAGAACATAAAAGAGATCCCGAACATACTTACCGCTTTTGATATTGACCCGGAAAGCCTGAAATCGAAACAAAACCTGATCTTTTAATGCGACCTTATACCCTATGCCCTTATTCCCCTATTCCTTCTATCTTAGCATCCGCTTACAATGACTCCTTTTAACAAGACCAAGATCGTGGCCACCATGGGCCCGGCCTCTTCACCGCCCGAGGTGCTGGAGGAGATGATCACTGCCGGTGTTGACATTTGCCGCATCAATTTTTCGCATGGTAATTATGATGATGTGAAAAAAGTGATCGCCACCATTCGCGCCATCAACAAAAAGAAAAGGACCAACATCGGGATCCTTGCCGATCTGCAGGGCCCGAAACTCCGCATTGGTGAAGTGGAGAACAACGGGGTGCTGCTCGAGAACTGGAAAGAGATCATCATCACCACCAACAAGTGCGTGGGTACGGCACAGCGCGTGTATATTACGTATGAAATGTTCCCGCAGGATGTGGCGGTGGGCGATAAAGTGCTGATCGATGACGGAAAGATTTTACTCGAGGTCACCTCCACCAACCGCAAGGATGAAGTGAAAGCCATCGTGATAAGCGGAGGGATCCTTTCTTCAAAAAAGGGAGTGAACCTTCCAAACACAAAGATCTCATTGCCTTGCCTTACCCCAAAGGACCTGAAGGACCTGAATTTTGCATTGGAGAATGATGTGGAATGGATAGGACTTTCATTCGTGCGCAGTGTAACGGATATCGTTGACCTGAAAGCCATCATTCAGCGCTCGAACAAGCGCGCGCGCGTGATCGCGAAGATCGAAAAGCCGGAAGCCATCGAGGAGATCGATAACATCATCGACATGTCGGATGGAATTATGGTGGCGCGTGGCGACCTGGGTGTTGAATTGCCGATGGAGCAGGTGCCCATGATACAGAAGATGCTGGTGAACAAATGCATTCACGCTTCAAAGCCGGTGATCATTGCCACGCAGATGATGGAAAGCATGATCACTAATTTTGCGCCTACACGCGCAGAAGTGAACGATGTGGCCAACGCGGTGATGGATGGTGCCGATGCAGTAATGTTGAGCGGTGAAACATCAGTAGGGAAATTCCCGGTGCGCGTGATCGAGAGCATGCAAAAGATAATTGCAGAAGTAGAGAAACAGCAGAGCATTTATCATCGGGAGCACCCTCCTGTACTTAAAACGCAAACTTTTATTTCCGACTCCATTTGTTATAATGCCTGTTTATTGGCCAAGCAGGCGGGCGTAAGCGCAATTGTTTCGATGACCAACAGCGGTTATACGGCATTTAAATTATCGAGTCACCGCCCCAAGGCGAACATTTTTATTTTTACGGATAACAATTCCTTACTTACTTCGCTGAGTTTGGTGTGGGGTGTGCGCGGATTTTATTACGATAAATACGAGAGTACGGATCAGACCATTTCGGACCTGAAAGATTATTTGAAAAATGCGGGCCTGGCGAAGACCGATGACCTGGTGATAAACATTGCGAGTATGCCAATGAAGGAGAGAGGAAGGACGAACATGCTGAAGCTGAGCCAAATTAATTGACATCAGCGAATTGACGTCCCTCGACTACGCTCGGGATGATGGATGTATTTATTAATCTGAATGTCACCCTGAGCGTAGCGTAGTCGAAGGGCGTAATTCGTTGGAGTTATTAAACAAAGAACGTAGATGATAAACGTACCCTTATTAAAAAGAATTTGCGAGGTGGCCGGTGCGCCCGGGCACGAGCAGCGTGTGCGCGAGCTGGTGATCAAAGAAGTGAGACCGCTCGTAGACAACATTACCGTTGATAACATGGGTAATGTGACCGCCTTTAAAAAAGGGAAGAAGGCGAAGAAAGTGATGATCGCTGCGCACATGGATGAGATCGCATTCATCGTAACGCACATCGATGATCGCGGGTTTTTACGTTTCATACCGCTCGGTGGATTTGATCCGAAAACATTAACGGCCCAGCGCGTGATCGTGCATGGGAAAAAGGACCTTATCGGTGTGATGGGAAGCAAGCCCATTCACATTATGACGGCCGAGGAGCGCACCAAGCTGGTGCCACTCAATGATTATTTCATTGACCTGGGCATGCCTAAAAAGGAAGTGGTGAAGTATATAAAAGTGGGAGATACCGTTACACGTGAACGCGAGCTGATAGAGATGGGGAATTGCATCAATTGTAAATCCCTCGATAACCGTCTTTCTGTTTTCATTCTCATCGAGACCTTACGTGAACTGAAAAATTCACCTTACGATATTTACGGTGTGTTTACGGTGCAGGAAGAGGTGGGCATTCGCGGGGCGAGTGCTTCTGCATTGCAGATACAGCCGGATTTCGGGTTTGGTTTGGATGTGACACTTGCCGTTGACACCCCCGGTACCAAGGAACACGAGATGATCACCGAGCTGGGCAAGGGCACCGCGATCAAGATCATGGATTCCTCCACGATATGCGATTACAGGATGGTTCAATACATGCGCCAGGCCGCAGAGAAAAATAAAATTCCCTATCAAATGGAGATTTTGCCTGCGGGCGGAACCGACACTGCCGGCTTGCAGCGCATGACGCCCGGTGGAAGTATCTCGGGTTGTATTTCCATTCCCACACGCCATATTCACCAAGTGATAGAAATGGCGGACAAGAATGATATCCGCTACAGCATCGACCTGCTTAAAAAATGCCTGGAAGGGCTGGACAAATACGACTGGAGTTTTAAATAGGTCCGGTGCCATAGTGCACTGCCCCTTCATGTTAGCCCCGACTGAAGCGGAAACCATAGCCGCAAAGTCGCTAAGGCGCAAAGAACTCCACAGTCCCTTTGGAAAGTTGTTGCTTAAGATCCGGGGTTGAAGCGGAAGGCGGGAATAGCGCCAACCATGCAGCACGCAGTTTCGCTCCCCAACAAAAAGCAGCCAACCATTTACCGTATTCAATCGTCTTACCGGTGAAAGAAAAAATTTATATCTTGGCTATTCAAATTAAAACCCCCACTCAATGAAAAAAATATTTACTCTTTTTGCTTTAAGTTGCGGAGCATTTGCCGCACAGGCACAAACCTTCTGGACCGAGGATTTCAGCACCGGATGCAGCCAGGGAAACACTGCGAGCTCATACACAGGTGTGAATGGCGCCTGGGCGATCACCGCAACAGGAACCAATGATGCCAATGCCAACCAGTGGTTTGTTTCGGCAGCCGAAGCGGGCATGGGCGTGGGCCAGTGCGGTGACGGATGCTTGAACAACACCAACCTTACTAATCGCACACTTCACCTCGGCAATACGGCTATTGCGCTTGTGAACCTGCCCGCTGATAACGGGGCATCATATGTGAACGGTGGTTTTTGCCAGAGTTTTAACATTTGCGTGGTGACCAACCGCAGGGCCGAGTCGCCAACTATTAACTGCACCGGCAAAAGCAACATCGCACTTTCATTCGCCTATATGGAAGGCGGTGACGGAACAAATGATGACGGCACACTGTGGTATTATGACGGCAATGCATGGGCACTGCTTATGAACCTTCCTAAAACCCCTCTCGGCAATTGCTCTCCCCAGGGCGAGTGGACCGCTTACACCATCAATCTTCCTGCGAGCGCCAACAATAACCCGAATGTGAAGATCGGTTTCAACTGGGTGAACAATGATGACCAGACCGGCACCGATCCCTCGTTCGCGATCGATGACATCACACTTTCGCAGGTGACCACCGGCATGAATCAAATTGATGCTTCGGCCATCTCTGTTTACTCGAACGATGATAATATTTACGTGCGTTCATCCTACGCTTACCGTTTGCTCGCGGTAACGGATATGCTCGGCAATAACGTGAAGTTCACTCAAGTGGACAATACCATCAGCCTGCATAACGCAGTTAACGGTATTTATTTTGTGCAGATGGATGTGAATGGCACACGCATCACCAAAAAAGTGATGATCCAGTAATATTTCGAAAAAGTATTTTTAGAGAGCGCTTCGCCCTTCGACAAGCTCAGGATGACGGGGCGCTTTTTTTATTCCTCCAGTTGCTGCAAGGCCTCGTTGAGTTCGTTCAGGGTTTTAGTGTTGAATTGGGCCCGCGCTATGGCGATCCCTTTTTGGTAAGTGGCCGCGGCTTTTTCTTTTTGCGCTATTGCCTCGTAAAGTTTACCGAGCTTGTAATAAGCGCCCAGATAATTCTCATCGCGTTCAATTATCTTTTCCATGACTGCGATGGCTTCGGTAATTTTATTTTCCTTCTCGAGTTCGATAGCGAGGGCGTAGTTGAGAAAGGCATCATCGGGCTCTTTGATGAGCATTTCACGGAGTATTTCAATTCTTGATGGCATGATAATTATCCCAACGAATTACGTTCCTCGACTACGCCCGGGATGAAAAATATGAATTTACAAAATATTCAAGATGTCACCCTGGGCCTAGCGCAGCGAAGTCGAAGGGCGTATTCGTTGGAATCACAATGCGCTCTTAAACTGATCGAGGAACCGTACATCATTTTCGGAAAAAAGGCGCAGGTCGTTCACTTTGTATTTGAGCATGGCAATGCGCTCGATACCCATGCCGAAAGCGAAACCGGAATATTTTTTGGGATCTATTTTACAATTGTCGAGTACGGAGGGATCCACCATCCCGCAGCCGAGTATCTCCACCCACCCGCTGTGCTTGCAAACCGCGCAACCCTTGCCCCCGCAAATAAAGCAGGAAATATCCATCTCGGCACTCGGCTCGGTGAAAGGGAAATAAGAAGGGCGTAAACGGATCTGCGAATCCTCACCGAACATTTCCTTTGCGAAATATAAAAGCGTTTGCTTCAGATCGGCAAACGAAACATCCTTGTCCACATACAAACCTTCCACCTGGTGAAAGAAGCAGTGTGCGCGGGCCGAGATCGCCTCGTTACGATACACCCGGCCCGGGAAGATCATGCGGATGGGAGGCTGAGTGCTTTCCATTACGCGCACCTGCACGGAAGAGGTGTGCGTGCGCAAGGAGATCTTCTTTTCGTTATCGATGAAAAAGGTATCCTGCATGTCACGCGCGGGATGATTTTCCGGGAAGTTGAGCGCGGAGAAATTATGCCAATCGTCTTCGATCTCGGGCCCATCGGCCACGGTAAACCCGATGCGGGAAAAAATAGCAATGATCTCTTCGCGGATGATGCTGAGCGGGTGACGGGTGCCGTTGGCAAAAGCAGGGGCGGGCCGGGTGAGATCGGTTTCCGCCTCACCGCTGTCATTACCCTCGAATTTTTCTTTGAGGTGATGGAATTTTTCTTCGGCTTTACTTTTTAACTGGTTGAGTTTTTGTCCGAGCTCACGTTTCACTTCGGGCGCTACGGTTTTGAACTCGTCAAAAAGGCCCGCGATCTTTCCATTGCGGCTCAGCCACTTGATGCGGAACTCCTCCACCTTCTCTTTTGAGTCGGCCGTGAAACCTTCGATCTCTTCCAGTATCTTTTCTACCTTTTCTTTCATCGGGCAAACTAAATTTTTCTCAAAACTATCATTTTAAGGATACGCACGTTCTCCAGCGGACGATCATTGCCATCGCGGGATTTGCGCGCGATCCTGTCAACGATATCCATCCCCTGTATCACTTCGCCAAAAACGGTGTAGCTGCCATCCAGGTGAGGCGCACCTCCAATCGTTGTGTACGCTTTTATTTGTTCGGGTGAGAATTGATAAGGCGGAGCTTTGTCCACTTCTTTCTGCACGATGCGGTCGATCTCCTTGCTGTACCACAAAGCGCTGTCGGATTTTTCCTTGTTGAACTTTACGTACCTGTCCACCATCCATTTATTCTCAGGGCGGTTTACCACCTGGTTGTACACCTGGCTCTTCACGATGCGTTTGCCCTGGGTCTTCAAAAGGCTGTCCGTAAATGTACGGCCCTGTACTATGTAAAACTGGCAGCCTGATGATTCGCGGTTGAGGTTGAGCAGGTCGCTTTCACGTGCAGCCGCCAACGCGCCTCGTTTATGAAAAAGTTTAGGATTGAATTCGGCCGGGATGGGGCCTATCTCCCCATCGCCCAGCAATTGCCCGTCCTTCGCATGTTTCGAGTCGGGATCACCGCCCTGTATCACAAAACCTTCGATCACGCGATGGAACAAAAGACTGTCGTAAAAATGGCTGTCGACCAGCTTCAAAAAATTATCGCGGTGAATAGGGGTCTCATTATAAAGCGCTACACGTATTTCTCCCTCGGTGGTAAGAATGGCCACAATAGGCCAGGTAGGATCGATAGTGGGATCGTCTTTGGGAGTATTATCGGGAACCTGGTATTTGTTATACTTTTTTGGATTATAAAGCTGGTGTGTGCAGTCTATCCCCATGGTAAGCATGGAAAACACCAAAAGGACCGCCACCCCGTATTTTTGCATATTAGCCTGATTTGACTATATTTGTGGTTCTGTAAAGTTCAGCAAAGGTAAGTAAAGCCCTGAACTTATGACGCTCAAACTTTAACAGCAAAAATTCAACCCCATGAAGAATTTTTACAAAATAGGTTCACTTTCGGTAATGATCGCGCTGGTGATCACTGTGATCCTCCCTGTTTCCTGCAAAAAGGAAACCACTTGCTATGCCAACATCACCGTAGTTGATGCTACATCGGGCCTGGCAGTGAGTGGGGCTACCGTTAAGCTGG
Source organism: Bacteroidia bacterium (assembly GCA_036522695.1). Taxonomy (GTDB): domain Bacteria; phylum Bacteroidota; class Bacteroidia; order JADZBD01; family JADZBD01; genus DATDFI01. The sequence continues at coordinate 8,049 of DATDFI010000311.1, forward strand.
ATTGCAGCACTTGTCCTACCACAAGCACGCTTCAAACCGATCAAACCACTACCGATGCTTCAGGCCGCGCTTCATTTACCTTTAAATATGAGGCCGTACTCGATATACATGTGAACCTGCAAACCCGCAGCGCCACAGGTGTTATAAAGCTGGAAGCGGGCAAGACCGTGGAAAAAACGGTTTCGCTTCCTTAAGCGATCAAATTATTTTCATAGAAATGGCTTCCTTCCCGGGGGCCATTTTTTTTGTCCCTTGTCTTTCAAAGCGCCTGTATTTACAGGCAACCGCGAGGTCCATTGCCCGTCTTTTGAACAGAAACACCCCACATGAAAAAGATCAGAACTTTTTTGGCCCTTGCGCTTTTAGCTGTCCCGGTTTTACATTTCGCCTGCAAAAAGGAAACTACCTGTTACGCCAATATTACCGTACTTGACGTGAACGGGGCGCCTGTTGTGGGAGCCACCGTTAAACTGGATTGCAGCACCTGCGGTAATAACAACAGCACTTTGCAGATCGACCAGTCCACCACGGATGCATCGGGCCGCGCTTCATTCACTTTTAAGTATGAAGCGGTGCTGGATATTCATGTGAATGGCGGGTCGCCTGTGGGTGTGGTTAAACTGGAGGCGGGTAAGACCGCTGAGAAAACAGTAACATATTAATATATTTGTTTCATGAAGCAAAAGCTCATTTTACTCGCACTGCTGGTCCTCGTTATAGGCTTTTGCGGTGCACAAAACACGGTGACCGGGAATTACATCGGGCAGTTATCTGTTGATCGTTCTATCTGTACGATCAAGATCAAGAGAAACCATAAGTATATCCTGGAGACTTATGACGTGAACGGGAAATTTGTAAAAAGAACCACCGGTGAATGGTACGCAGGAGGAGAAAAACTTGTGCTTAACGGAAATGCGGGGCCCGTATTAGTGCTTGAAAAGTTAAGTGATACCAATACCTGGTATGTAGCGGGGAATAACCCGTACATGTTCACTGCTAAATTCTCGCGGAATGTTGATGAAAAAGAATTTTTGGAAGCGCTTAAAAGAGGAGGCTGCTGATCAAAGCGTTTATTCCGGCAATTCCTGTTCCTTAAAATAGTCTACAATGGCCTGCTTCATGAGTTCATGCTGTTGAGCAGGTTTTAAATTCGGGAGTTTGGCCGTGGGTTTCCAATGCGGCCATCCCTCGGCATCCATCCCTTCGTATTCATAATAACCAAAGCGGCCCAGCAGCCGGCATATTGCCACGTGCATCACATCCACTTTTTGATCTTTACTGAACTGCTTATATCCTTTCCCTAACTCCTGCACGCCAATTAAGAATAAAACGCCCTGTAAATCCATGGCGTAGCCGAACTGCTCCTCTAACTTTTTGAGGACCTTATTCCATTCTCTTTCAAATTCTACGTCCATATGCGCTGCGAATTTACGAATGATATAGCTCCTGCGAATTACGAATTTTCGAATTACGAACGGGAGCAGGCTGTAAGCCAATTGCACATGATATTATCAGGTGAAGCAATTCGTAATTGGTAGTATTAAGATACTCCTGTTGAAAAAGCCAAATGCGGACACATCGGTAATATTCGTAAAGATTCGTAATTCGTAACCGTGAATTGGCTGGACATCATCATCTGCATTCCCCTGGTATGGGGACTTTACAAAGGCATCACCAAAGGACTGGTAACGGAGCTGGCAACCATAGCAGCGCTTTGGCTTGGGATCTGGTCGGCCATGAAATTTTCCGAGTTGCTTTCGGCTTATGCGAGAGAACATTGGGGCTGGGGTTCGAAATACCTGCCCGTTATTTCCTTTTGCTGTATCCTTCTTGCGGTACTCATCCTCGTTTATTTTATCGCGAAGCTTATCACGCGAATGGTGAAAGCCGTGGCCCTGGGTTGGCTGAATAAGATACTGGGAGCGGTTTTCGGGGTGATGAAATTCGCACTGGTACTGAGCATACTTTTTTTTGTTGCCGATGCGGTGGAAAAGAGCTATCCATTTATCTCTTCCGGCACAAAGAGCGGCTCTCTCCTTTATAAACCCGTAGCGCAGATCGCCCCCGCGCTCATCCCCGGCCTCCGTGAGAGCAGTATTGCGCTGCCGGCTGAAAAGTGACCTTCCCGGATTTTATGGAATTTTAACAGGAAAAGGAGAACCTCCGGGTTCCAACACCTGTCTTCTCAACGGTCTTTTATGGAAAATCACTCTACCTTGCATCATCATATCGTTAAAACGCGTTAACATGAGCTTCCGCAGATTATTTTTCCTGTCGGTTTTTACCGCCATTTCCTTTGCCGCCATCCTCAACGTTTATAGTTTTACCAGGCGCGAACCCTTAGCGCCACCTCTCAATTTCCCCACAGGAAGTACCTACGATAGGGAATGGAGCCGTATCGACTCGCTCGGGAACCTGGGCCTTTATAAATCTGCGCTCGAGCAGGTGGAGGCTGTTTATCAAAAGGCAAAAAAGGAGGACAATGCTCCCCAACTTGTGAAATGCCTCATTCACCGCATGAAATACGAGCAGTACATGGAAGAATATTCCATCGAGAAGGCCATTGCCAGGCTGCAGGAAGAATGCAAGACCGCTCATTACCCGCTCAAACCCATGCTGCAAAGCATGCTGGCCGAAACCTATTGGGGCTATTACCAGCGTAACCGCTGGAAATTCAACCAGCGCACGCAGACGGTGGACTTTAAAATGGATGATGTGCAAACCTGGGACCTTAAAACCATCATCGATCAAACCATAAAGAATTACCAGCTCTCTTTACAAAATACCGACAGCCTCAAACGCACGAAGCTTGAATTGTACGATGCGGTGATCAATAAGCAAAGCGATTCACGTTTATACCGTCCCACACTTTTTGATTTCCTGGCCCACCGCGCCCTCACATTTTTCCGCAGCACCGAGCCCGATATCATCAAACCCTCTTACACGTTCGAAATAAATTCGGAAGATTATTTCCGCGAGTACAATGTATTTGCGCGCTACAAGATCGATTCCCCCGATTCGCTTTCACTGAATTTTTATGCAGTAAAGATCTTCCAGGAGTTGCTGGCCTTTCATGGGCCTGACGCTGATCCCACCGCATTGGTGGATGACGATATTGAACGACTGCGTTTCATCCGCAGCCACTCCACCTCCGAGTTCAAAGACAGCCTCTTCCTCGAAGGGCTGAAAACACTGGAGAAAAAGTTTTATACCAACATCGCTTCTATGGAAGTGAGTTATGCCATCGCGCAGGAATATTACAACCGGGGTGCAAAATATGACCCTTCCCGTTCGGAAGATAATAAGTGGAAATTCAAGGAAGTTTTAGAAATGAGCGAAGATGCGCTTAAGCGCTACCCCAATGCATTTGACGCTCATAATTTCGAAGTGCTGATCAATGAAGTGAAGCGCAGGAACCTCGGTTTCCAGGTGGATCGTGTGAATGCGCCCGCGCAAGGGTTCCCTGCTTTATTGCAATACCGCAACGTAAAAAGAGTTTACTTCCGGATAGGCGAAGTGGATGTGGACCACTACAACAGCTGGCTCGAAAGTTTGTCGGGCGAGGAGTTCATTAAAAAGATAGCAGGACTTAAACCCCTCAAAAAATGGTCGATGGATGTTATGGATGATGGCGATCACCAGCAGCACAGCATGGAAATAAAAGTGCCCGAATTGCCGCTCGGGCATTACGTGATCATCGCTTCACCCGACAGCGGTTTCAGGTCTTATTCGAATGCCTTGGCATACAGCCCTGTCTGGATCTCCAACATCAGTTACCTCGACCGTCAAATGCCCGATGGCAGTTATGATTTTTTTGTGATGCATCGCCAGAGCGGTGTGCCGCTGGCAGGAGTTACCGGCCAGCTGCTTTATGAACGATACAATTACACCACGCGGAAGTATGAATACGTGCACGGACAAAAATTCACCAGTGATGCGAAGGGATATTTTAATGTGCCTGCTCCCACCGATGAGTACCGCAACTTCAACGTGGAGTTTACGATGAAAGGTAATGGGAAAGCGGATATGCTGCACACCGATTACGCGATGTACCAGTACAAATATTATCCCTACGTTAAGAAAAAGGACAATAAAACATTTTTCTTTACGGACCGTTCCATCTATCGCCCGGGTCAAACCGTTTATTTCAAAGGAATTTTGATCAGTACCGATGGTGAGACAAATGAGATCCTTCCTAACCATCCCACAACGGTCACCTTTTATGATGTGAACAGTCAAAAGCTGGCATCACTGGATCTTACCACCAATGAGTACGGTTCCTTTAACGGAACGTTCACTGCGCCCAATGGTGTGCTTAACGGGCAGATGTACATCACCAACGGAAGCGGCACTTCCTATTTTTCGGTGGAGGATTACAAACGGCCGAAGTTTGAAGTGACAATGAACCCTGTTAAAGGAAGTTATCGGCTCGATGATTCGGTGAAGGCAGACGGTTATGCAAAAGCGTACGCAGGATCCTCCATTGACGGGGCCCAGGTGAAATACCGCGTGGTGCGTAATGCATCATTCCCCTATTGGTGGTATTGCTGGAGAGGATTTTACCCTACCTCGCCCCAGATGGAAATTGCCAATGGAACAACCACTACCAATGATACCGGTGGATTTTTCATACACTTCAAAGCCATTCCCGATCGCAGTATTTCAAAAACTATGTCGCCCACCTACACCTACACGGTTTATGCGGATGTCACCGACATCAACGGTGAGACGCACAGCTCGAGCAATTACATCAGCGTGGCGTACAGCTCGCTTAACGTGAGTGTTGACATAGGCGATAAAGTGGACCGTAACGACAAGAATAGATTTTGCATCAACACCACTAACATGAGCGGGCAGTTCGAACCTGCGAAAGGCATGGTGAACATTTATCGCATGAAGGACCCGGGGAAGGTATTTCGCAAGCGCAACTGGAACGCACCGGATAAATTCGTGATGAGCAAAGAAGAGTTTTATGCCACGTTCCCTAATGATGTATATAAGGACGAGAACGACATGTTCAAATGGGAGAAGGAACAAACTGTTTACGGAAAAAATTTCTCGAACGTTAAAATTCCCGCGAAAGATAAAGGCCCCGATAAGGAAGTGAAGGATTCGGTATTTGTTGCCAATTTGAATACATGGCAGGCGGGCGTGTATATGATCGAGACCAAATGCACCGATAAGTACGGGGAAGAAGTGAAGGATGTAAAATATTTTACACTTTATTCTGCGAACGACAATAAAGTTCCGGCTTCGTTCACTGACTGGTTTGTGCCGGTGAAAGTGGAAGGAGAACCCGGGGAGAGTGCGAAGTTCCTGGTCGGTTCAAAATACGACAGCTTATCGGTGTTGTATGAAGTGGAGGAGAAAAATAAAGTGGTGAGCCGCGAGTACATCACCTTGAGTGGAGAGCAAAAGCTCATCACTGTCCCCATCCAGGAAAGGCACCGAGGAAATTTTGCGGTGCATTTTGCCTTTGTGAAGAAAGGCCGGATGTATAATTTCTCGCAGGTGATCACGGTGCCTTACAGCAACAAGGAGATCGATATGGAGTTTGAAAGTTTCCGCAGCAAGTTAACGCCCGGCCAGCAGGAGGAATGGAAGCTGAAACTGAAAGGAAAGCACGGTGAAAAGATTGCGGCCGAGATGCTCGCTGCTTTATATGATGCATCGCTGGATGCTTTCCGCCCGCATAACTGGTACGCTGATATTTATTCGTATTACTATTCTTCCTTTTACTGGCAGCAGCAGGGCTTTGGCGACCAGGCCTCGCAGCTTTATGATAATGGCTGGAACACATACATGAGTGGCGTTTACCGTTATTACGATGCGCTCAATTGGTTCGATTATTATACCGGGGTTTACAATGAAGGATATGAGTTTAACAATGAGCTGAACCCGGATTATGAGTATGATAATGACAAGGATGGGGTTTATGACCGTACGGTTACTAGAGGCGGAAGCTGGAAAGAAGCACCACCCCCTCCTCCTATGGAAGAGCAGGAAACAGGAAGCACTTATCACTGGTCGGAAAAGAAGAAGGATGAGGTTGACCTGAAGAGTACCTCTGTAAATGGATCCACCACCACCGTTTATGATTTACACGTAACAGATGTCAACGGAGCAAATGCAAATTTCCTTAGCCTTGGCGGTGAAGGCGGGAAAAAAGGCAAGGATGACCTTGGGAGTATTTCGGCACGTTCCAATTTGGCAGAGACCGCATTCTTTTATCCTACCCTGCAAACCGATGAGAATGGCAGTGTAGTGATCAAATTCACTATTCCTGAAGCTCTGACAAAATGGAAGATGGTGGGCTTTGCGCACACCAAGGACCTTAAGTACGGACAGATCACCAAGGAGTGTGTAACGCAAAAGGAATTGATGGTGATGCCCAACCCGCCACGCTTTTTCCGCGAGAACGACAAAATATCTTTCTCTGCAAAAATTTCTAACCTCGCTGAAAAGGACCTGAACGGCAGCGCACAATTGTTTTTGTATGATGCCATCAGTATGAAGGACATCACGGCACAATTGATGGGCAATGCATCTTCACAAAAAACATTCATCGCTAAAAAGGGATTGAGCACCTCGCTCAACTGGGACCTTGCCATTCCCGAAGGCATTGGCGCTATTCAATATAAAGTTGTAGCCAAGGCTGATAATTACAGTGATGGGGAAGAGCAGGATGTTCCCGTACTCACCAACCGGATGCTGGTGACCGAGACCATGCCCCTGCCTATCCGCGGCAATGAAACAAAAACATTTACGTTCGAAAAACTTGTTTCGCAAAATGGCGGCTCAACAACCTTGCGCAACCACAAACTTACTCTCGAGTTCACTTCTAATCCTGCATGGTATGCAGTGCAATCATTGCCTTACCTGATGGAATATCCTTACGAGTGTGCCGAGCAAACATTCAGCCGTTTTTATGCCAACAGCATTGCAACACACATAGCTAATGCTTCGCCAAAAATAAAAGCAGTGTTCGATGCATGGAAGATGAAGAGCCCCGATGCTTTCCTTTCCAATTTGCAAAAGAACCAGGACCTGAAATCACTTATGCTCGAAGAGACACCCTGGGTGCTGGAGGCGAAGGATGAGAGTGAGCGCAAGAAGCGCGTGGGATTATTGTTCGACCTCAATAAAATGTCGAACGAACTGGATCGTGCGCTTTACAAGCTCCAAAAGATGCAGGTGAGCAACGGGGGCTGGCCCTGGTTCGAAGGAATGCCTGATGACCGTTACATCACGCAGCACATCATCACCGGCATGGGCCATCTCGACCATCTCGGGATAAAAAATGTGCGCAATGATTACAAAACCTGGAACATGGTGAAGCGCGGGGTGGAATACCTTGATGACCGCATCCGTGAAGATTATGAATGGATATTGAAATGGGGCCATCCCGAGCTGGACAACATCGGTTACGAGCAGATCCAGTATTTGTATGCGCGCAGTTATTTCAAGGATGTCCCTGTTTCATCGCGCAATCAAAAAGCGTTCGATTATTTCAAAGGCCAGGCACAAAAATTCTGGACCGCGAAGAACCGTTACATGCAGGGCATGATCGCGCTTTCCCTTTTCCGTTACGAGGACAAGAAAACCCCTCCTTCTATCATGAAGTCATTGAAGGAAACCTCTATCAACAGCGAAGAGATGGGCATGTACTGGAAAGATAATTACGAGGAGGGTTGGTACTGGTACCAGGCGCCTATCGAATCACAGGCATTGCTCATTGAGGCATTTGATGAGGTGGCGGGGGACAAAAAGGCGGTTGACGACCTTAAAGTGTGGCTGCTCAAATCCAAGCAAACGCAGGATTGGAAAACAACTAAAGCAACCACTGAAGCTTGTTATGCCTTATTGCTGCGCGGTACGGATTGGCTCGCTACGGAAAGTAATGTGGAGATAATTGTGGGATCGCAAAAGATAGATCCAAAAGCGATGGACATTAAGCAGGAGGAAGGAACAGGTTATTTTAAGACCTCCTGGAGCGGCAATGAGATCAATACCGGTATGGGTAAAGTTACCGTAACAAAAAAAGATCCCGGTGTAAGCTGGGGAGCGATGTACTGGCAGTATTTCGAGCAGCTGGATAAGATCACCCCTGCAAAAACTCCTCTCAACCTGAAGAAGCAATTGTTCCTCGAAAAGAATACCCCTTCGGGCCCGGTGATCACACCCATTACGGAGCAAACGGTTTTGAAGATCGGTGACAAAATAAAAGTGCGCATAGAATTGCGCGTGGACCGTGACATGGAGTATGTGCACATGAAGGACATGCGCGCTTCGGGCTTTGAACCCATCAATGTGATCTCGCAGTACAAATACCAGGACGGCTTGGGTTATTACGAGAGCAC
>DATDFI010000312.1:0-3567 GCA_036522695.1 Bacteroidia bacterium
AAGGTGGTTGCCAGGAAGTGTACATGGATGTGCTGCCCTTGCTGAGCATGACCACCGGGTACGTGGTCCCCGCGTACGACACCTCGGCTTATGATGTGCATATTCCTGTGCTCCAAAAAATGGGGCTGCGTTTCGGCTGGCGCTTTTACGATCCTGCGCGCTCTAACTTCACCTTTGGATTGGAGGTAGGTAACTACGCAGGACCTCATTACGAAAGGAATTTCACTTATTTTCTTTTTCGCCTGGGATTTGCTTTCGGGGATAAGGTGAAGGAGTAGGGGCGCTTCTTTTCCCGGGCAGCATCTTTACTTTTTTCTCCTCCCCACAACCCCCTCCGCCACCTCGTGCTCGCATTTGAACTCGTAGCCCAGCCAGCCCGCGAAGCTTTGCGCGTACTGCTTTTGGTAGATCGTCATAGGTTTTTTTATTTCGCCTTCCCCGCTAATCCCCGCACCTATCACAGCAAACCAGGTTTGAAAAGAGTTAGGCACTTTGGAGTTGTGGCTTGTCCACTGCACGCCTTCCCCGCGACCATGGTCCACCGTGATGAATAAAATGGTTTTGCCCTTGTAGCCTTCGGTGTTCTGCACAAAAGCCCAGAGCTCGCCCAGCCAGGCGTCCACGCGGTGTGCAGCATCTAAGTAATCGAGGTAGCGGCCCTGGTGCGCCCACTCATCTGTTTCTCCATACGAGATGTAGAGCACGCGCGGCCGGTTCTTCTGCAGGTAATGCAGGGCCGCATTGTGCGTGAACACATCCAGCTGCTCCGAGGTATCAAAGGGATTGTAACTTTCCTTTTTCATTTTGTTGATGCGCTGCTCCGTGCTGTCGGGATGAAAGCCACCGCAATCTTCCCTGCCGCACACCACCGGGAAACCGCTGCGCTGCTCGTTCAATATCCTGTCAAAAGCATTCCAGGCCCCGAAGGCCGCCACCTTTCCTTTAAGTTCGTTTTGCTGCTGCAAAAATTCGAGCACGTTAGTGTTGGGATTGGACATGTAATCATTGGAGTTCACCTTCGTGTCAACGTACCCGCAAAAGATCTCGCTGTAGCCGGGATAGGAGAACCAATAAGGATTGGAGTCTTCCACCTTGTTCCCATATTTGCGGTTGCCGTAGAGCTGGCCCTGCCCGGCCATCGTACTCCACATAAAAGGCAATAATTTTTTCCTGCGCTCACCGGGAGTGGGCGCACCATACTTTGAGTAGAGCTCTTCTTTTTTTCCCTGGTTAAAAGCGGGATCGTTCGCCAGTGCCGAATCAATGCCATTGAACATTTCCTGCCAGCGAAATCCATCGGTGGTCACGATGATGATGTTCTGCACGGCATCGGGTGTTTGCGCGTTATTGCATTGGCAGAGGAACAAGGAGCAGCAGAGGGAAAAGAAAAGCGTGCGTTTTTTCATGTGCTGGAGAATAGGCATCAAAAATAAATGAAAGATTCTGTCCACGTGTTATTCCCGGGTAAACATTCCATTCCTTCCGGAAAATTATTTTTTATTTTTTGAGGTAATTGGCCAAACTAATCCTGCGATCAGCGTTTGCTTTTCCCACTTAAACACCCTTTATTTGTTTTGTTCAAGAACCGGGATGTTTATGAATTTCCTAAAGACCTTTTCTTTTTATGCCGGAACCTTCTTCCTGTTCCTGAATTCTTTTTCGGCACCGGCACAAAATGCGAAGGCTCCCAGTGAACGCGATCGCAGCATCGACTCTTTGAAGAAGCTGCTTTCGGAAATGAACACACAGGCTCCCGATACGCAGCTCCTGCAGGTGCTCAACGCGCTGTGCAGGAATTACGATAACCTTGGACTTTACAGCGAAGCGGATTCATTCGCGGTGCGCGAGATCGCGGAGGCCAAACGTATGCACTCCCTATTTTACGAAGCCACCGGTCTTCAGAACCGCGGACTTGTTTTGTATGAGCAGGCAAAGTATGAGCAATGTCTCAATTATTATCTGGAGGCGCTCAAGATCCGCGAGTCGTTGAATGACCCGAAGTACATCGCTCTCCTGATCAATAACATCGGGCTGGTGTATATGGCGCTTGGCAAAAGGCAGGAAGCCCTGGGATATTATTACCGCTCGCGCGACCTGTTTGAAAAGCTTGGTAAGAACAACAGCGAGTACCTGCGCGGGCAGGGCAACACGCTCAACAATATCGGCCTGGTTTATTATTATGATATGAAGTTCGATTCCTCGCTTTATTTTTTTGAAGGGGCGCTGGAACTGCGAAAGCAAGTGCCGGATGAGCATAAGCTGGCTGAATCGTACATCAACATCGGTAATGCCTGGTTCATGAAAAAGGATTATCCGAAAACGATAAAATTTTATACGCAGGGAATGGCATTATTGAAAAAGTTGGGTGACCAGCGTGATCTTTCGGTGATGAACCTGAACCTGGGTGAGCTCTTCTTTACCATAGGAAATAAGAAAGATGCATTTGCCCGCGTGGATGAAGCGATCGCCATATCAAAGAATATAAAGGCCAGGGACATTGAAAAGGCGTGTTATGATCTTCTCCAGGGGAAATATTTTTCGTTCGGGGATTATAAAAATGCTTACAACTACCATAAGCTGATGTCGGACCTGAAGGACAGCATGCTCAACGAGGTGAACCAAAAGCAGATCGCGGAAATGCAAACCCGTTACGAAACGGAGAAGAAGGATAAGGAGCTGATCCGGAAGGATGCGGAGATTGTAAAAAAAGATGCGGATGCAAAGCAAAAGAACATACAACGGAATGCCCTGGTGGTGGGCCTGGCGCTGATGGCCGTGCTCGCATTTTTTATCTTCAGGGGCTACCGGCAAAAACAGAAAGCCAACGTGATCATCACCAGTCAAAAGGCGGAAGTGGAACTTCAAAAAACTAAAGTGGAAAAGCAAAAGGAGATCATAGAGGAAAAGCAAAAAGACATTCTCGATTCGATACGCTACGCCAAACGCATACAGCAAAGTCTCCTGCCTTCCGAAAAATATATTCATAAAGCCTTGAAGAAGCGGGAAGAATAAACTATGCCGGCACCGGACAGATTCACGGGTAAGTTTTTACTTTTTTTTTCTTTTTTCATGTAATAATTCATTTGATATTTGTTTGGGACCGACCGATCGCACGACCCTTGAAATTCACATCACTCTTATTTTTATTTTTTTCCTCCGCGGCTGTGGCGCAGTGTCCACCATGCGCTTACCTTAAGCACGGAAAATTTCACCTGCTGGGGTACGATACCGTACGGCAATTTTATTCCCCGCCCGGGGAGTACGATGGATTTAACGGTCAAAAAAAGGAAGATGTGGAAAAGGAGACTAAGAGTTATATGTACTACAACGATACAACGGATCTCTATAACGACAGTATAGCTTTATGCGGGTATCGCTTCAATAATGTTTTTGATGGAAAGAAGTGGGCGGTATTTACCGATGAGCCAAAGCAGATCACTCCTTTCAAATACGATGGCGCTTTTAGCTACAAGGAGGATGGTTGGTATTGGGACCGGTTCTATTGTTTGATCGCCAGTGATAGCGGGCGTTTCGGTTTACTGAATGAAAAGGGTAGGGAGCTCACAC
>DATDFI010000313.1:0-10175 GCA_036522695.1 Bacteroidia bacterium
TAGATGTGTGTGCGTGGTAAAGTACAAGGACGGGTTCAACCCGATCAACGGGGCAAGGAGTAAATGAGTAAATTGTCGAAAGTTTATTGAATGGCCGAACCATGGAAACCTTTTCAACAACAGCTAAAGCAGAAACGAGCTAAGTAAAGCCTTTTGAAGATTTCCCCTCACATATTTTTGGTCCTCTTGCCATTTCTTTGCGGGATACTCCACGCTCAAACCGGGAAATATTACCTGGATGGACATGGCGACAGTGTGTATGTTCCGCTCGGTGATATCGCTTTTGCGGATGCGGTGGTATCGTACACGGCCGGCAAACCCGCGCCTGTGAAAGGGGCGAGCGATCCGAAGAATGCGCTCGGCATTCCTGATTGGGACTATATGGACCACAATTTTCTTACCCTTGGTTGCGGAGGGAATGTGGTGCTGCGCTTTACGGATAATGTGATCATGGACCTTCCGGGCCCGGATATTTTTGTTTTTGAATTGGGAAAATACGTGGAGAGCACGGTGTTGGAAATTTCGAAGGACGGGAAGGATTGGCTGAAGATAGGTGCGATCTCGGGCGGGCAAACTTCTGTTGACCTCAAAGGCAAGGTGCAGCCATTCGAATCGTTTGCTTACATACGATTAACGGATATGAAAACATCCTGCGATCCAACGGACGGTTGGCCGGGCGCTGATATTGATGCGGTGGCTGCGATAGGAGCAGGGAGAAGTATCTCGTTGAAGAGTTCGGTGCTTTTTGATTCCGGCAGGTCCAATCTCAAACCCACTGCGCAAACCGAGCTGGATAAAGTGGTGAACGAAATAAAAAAAATGAAGACCGCCAGCCTTGTGGTGGAAGGTTATACCGACAGTATCGGTAATAAAACGAACAACCTTACGCTTTCGAAAAACCGTGCTGCAGCGGTAAGCGCTTATCTAAGCTCAAAGCTTGGAAAAACCATTACGGTAAAGATTTTAGGTTATGGCGATAGTTATCCCGTTGCCACCAACAGCACCGATGCCGGCCGCGAAATGAACCGCAGGGTAGAAATTATTATTGTGCCGGGGAAGTTGCAGTGATTTTTTATTGGCCTGCCCTTGGTTCCCCTGGTCGCGCTTTTCGCTTCAAGTCCGCTTCAATGCCCCGCTACACCCTTTGACTGTGCTCAGGGCGACAACGCACAAATTCCCTCGTACAAAATCCCGCTTTTTCATACATTTACTGTCCCTAAAAAAACGTCCATGAAACGCACCCTTTTCATCATTGCTGTTTTTTCGTTGATCACCGGCTTTGCTCACGCCCAGGGTAAGGAGGCCGACCCCAAAGCTGCGAATGAAAAATTCAATGCTAAAAATTTCGGGGAAGCGCTGGAAGATTACCTGGACCTGCTGGAGAACGATCCCAGGAACGATAAATACAATTACCGCGTGGCCGTTTGCTACCTCAATACCGAGATCGGGAAAGCAAAGGCCATCCCTTACCTCGAGATCGTAACGCGCCAACCCAAATATGAACCGGATGCCATGTTCCTGCTCGGCCGTGCCTACCAGTTCGGTTATCGTTTTGATGATGCGATAAAGGCATTCAATAAATTCAAGCAGGATGGAAAAGGCAGCTCAGAGAATCTGAAAGATGTGGATACCGAGATACAATATTGCTACAATGCAAAGGAGCTGATGAAATTCCCGCTGAATGTTGCATTCGAGAACCTGGGCAAGAACATCAACTCTGAATTCCCGGATTATTTCGGCTTTGTTCCTTCCGATGAGTCGTTCATCGTTTTTAATTCGCGCAGGTCGGAAGGGAAAGTGAAAAACCCTGACGGCACTTACAACTCATCGATTTACATTTCAAAAACAAAAGACGGGCAGTACCAGAAATCGAAGCCCATGCCTTCGCCCGTTAACAGCAATGCAGGTGATGCCGAAGTGGTGGGACTCTCCGCAAATGGCGATGTGATGCTCATTTACTACAACGATTTCCAGACGGAAGACGACATTTACATTTCACTGGGCGATAAGAACAACAATTTCAAAAAGCCCGAACGTTTGCCGGATAACATCAACTCCCCGAAAGGGCTCGAGATCGCAGCATCCGTTACGGCTGATGGCAGCACTGTTTATTTCGCCAGCTATCGCTCGGGCGGAATGGGCGGTACCGATCTGTACATGAGTCACAAACTTCCTACAGGAGAGTGGGGACCTGCGCAAAATCTCGGTGCCGAGATCAATACGGCACAGAACGAAGATTTTCCGAACATTTCTCCCGATGGAAAAACATTGTACTTCAGCTCCAGCGGGCACACCAGCATGGGCGGTTACGATATTTTTAAAGCGGATTGGGATGAAGCCACCCAAAAGTGGGTGAATGTGAAAAACATGGGTTACCCCATTAATACTCCCGATGACGATTACAATTTCCGTATTTCCAAAAGCGGTCGTTACGGTTACATTTCTTCTTCGGGTCCGCCCACGGCAAAAGACAAGACCTTCGGTGACCTGGATATTTACCGCGTTACCTTCAACGATGTGGAACCGGAGTACACGGTGATCTCGGGTGGAGTGACTTGCGTGGATACCTTGAAAAAAGTGAATTACCCCGATGTGTTCATTACTGTGACGGATACAAAATCGGGCGAGATCTATGGAAACTATTCTCCCAATCCCAACTCCGGCCGTTACGTGATCATTTTGCCTCCCGGGCAGTACAACCTTTCGGTGGAAGCTGCCGGTTATAAATCCTGGGCGGATAAGCTGACCATCGCAGACAAGGGTTCCGTTAAGAAGGAGATCCCCCGCGATCTGAAACTTACCCCCGAGGGAACGAAGTAGCTTCGCTTCATTTTCAGTTCACTCAAAGATCTTGGCACGATTCATGTAATTGGATAAGTGCGCAATGTTTTCTTGTTTCAAAAGGCCTCCGCGTTCTATTTCATGGGCAGATCCGCGGGGGTCTTTTTTTGTTTCTATCAACACCCCCGTGTAAATGGAATTCCTGGTTTTCAAGTCAGACGCAATGGCCTATTGGTTGTTGGAAACCCGGTATCGGTAATTTTTAAATGTCCTGCGTTGAAGAAACATGAAGTTAAGAAGAAAGGCCATGCGTGTCCGGGCCACGTACCGCCATTGCCTGCTGCCGCTTAATTATCCAGCGTTGAGGAAGTGTGAAGTGAAGGGGAAAGTTGATGCGTGAGATACTGCCACTGCCAACTACTACTTCGATTTATTCGCCAGCCCCCGCAACCTGATGGAAGTGATCACTTTTTTGGTGTAGAGCGGAAAATCGCCTTTCATCATCCAATCGTAATAGGAAGGTTCGACCTTGAAAATCTCTTCCACCGCTTTGCCTGCATGCTTCCCGAAGTTGAATACCTCCACGCCCTTATCGTTATATACTACACGACCGGCAAGATCCACTGATTTTATCTTGTACGTGAAGTCGTGCAGGAATTGCATATCGTTTTTCACGGTTTCAGCATAACGGTCGAGTTGTGCCTCCAGGATCTCGTGCGTGGCGCTGATGTCGGCCTCGGCACTATGTGCATTCTCCAGTGTTTTATTGCAGTAGAACTTATAAGCGGCAGCAAGTGTGCGCTGTTCCATCTGGTGAAAGATGTTCTGCACATCAATGAGCTTGCGGCCTTTGATTTCGAATTCAATATCACAGCGCAAAAATTCTTCAACCAGTAAAGGGATATCGAACTTATTGGAATTATATCCTGCAAGGTCGCAGCCTTCGAGGAAACGCGCAAGTTCGTGCGCAATGTCCTTGAACAGGGGCGCATCCTTCACGGCTTCATTCGTGATCTTGTGAATGGCGATCGCTTCAGGAGAAATAGGAATGCCGGGATTGATGCGAAGGGTTTTCACCTTTTTTTCTCCATCGGGAAATAATTTGAGGATACAGATCTCCACGATACGGTCGGAGCCGAGATTGAGTCCTGTTGCTTCGATGTCGAAGAAGGCGATAGGCCTGGTAAGTTTAAGCTGCATGAAAATTATTTATGATTTTGATCTACTTTTTCAACCTGAAATCCCTCACCACATCCGGCTTGAAACCGGTAATATCGAAAACATTGATGTCTTCGGTGTAGATCAGGTAACCTTCTGCTTCAATATGCACGGTATACTTCCCCGGGGGCAGGGCCATGATGTAGTAGCCTTTGTTGTGATCGGGAATGAATGTTCCCACGAGTTCTTTTGTTTTACGGTTCTCCACGCTGATGGTGGCATCCTTGATCTTTGCATCACCACTGTCGGCAGCGAGCACAAAGCCGCGGTAAATGGTTTCTTTCCCGTCAATATCGTCAAAGGTGATCTTGTAAATATCGAGATCGCCCATTCCTTCTTCACGCATAGCGGAAATGTAGGCCACGCGTTCATTCACAAAAGTGATGTTCATGTCATCATCCGGGCCATTAATAGGATAACCTAAATTGCGCGGTTCGCTCCAGGCCTGGTCGCCCTCGTCCCAAACGGATTTGAAAATGTCGAAGCCACCCATGCTCGAGTGTCCCTGTGAAGCGAAGTAAAGTGTTTTGCCGTCTTTCGATAAATGCGGAAATTCTTCCTTGTACTTGGTATTGATCTTGGGGCCAAGATTGATTGGTGCGCCCCAGCCAAAATTTCCAGGAAGCTTTTTGCACATGTAAATATCCGTGGCTCCGAAATTACCCGAGCGGCTGCTCGCAAAATACAGTATGCTATCGCCCTCGGGTGAAACCCACAACGAAGCTGAGGTCTCCAGGCCGTCATTCACGTTATCACTTAACTTGAATGATTTCTGGAATTGACCTTTGCCATTCTTCTTCATCGATTGCCAGATGTCACCGAACTCATCGATGTGATCGATGTAGAACAAAACCGAATTCCCATCCGGGGTCACATCAGTGACTTCTTCGTCAAGGTTGGTGTTGATCATAGGACCAACGCTGGAGGCCTTGCTCCATTTTCCGTCAGGCTTTTTGGTGCAGATAAAAACATCGGAAGGATATAGCCCATCGAACTCGGGCTCGGGTGCAGTGGGACTTTTTCTTCGCGAAGTGAAATAAAGTGTCTGGTCATCTTCGGTAACGAAAGGGTAAAAATCCGCAAACTCGGTGTTGACATCTTTCCCTAAATTTTCAAAAGTAACATTAAGTGGTTTTTGAACCAGGACCTTTCCGTTCTGGCATTGCTGAATGTACATGTCCGTCTCCTCATCCTTGCGCGCGGTCTCTTTGTATTTATTAAAAGCTTTTATGGCATCGTCAAACCGGTTGGCGTATTGGTATGCGCGGCCAAGATCGAACCAGGCTTTATTGTCAAACTTGGGTTGCTTGGTCACGAACTCGAGCAGGGGAATCGCTTTGGCCTTGATGGAGTGGGAAAGCATGTAGCACTGTGCAGCTTTCCAGTTGTAATCAAGGTTCTTGGGTTCCTTTTTCAGCAGCATCAGGTAGCACTGCAGGGCCGACTTGTAATTCTTGTTGCTGAAGAATTTGTCGGCTACATCAGGATCCGCTTTTACCATCAGGGGTTGTGCCAGAACAAGCCCGGATGAGAGAATGAAAAAACAAAGCAGCAGGTACAGCTTATATCCGTTCGCTTTCACAATTCGGCAGAATTACAATATTAGTACCATAAGCTACAAACCTACATGAATTTTTTCCAATCCGCAATAGGCTTACCAGCCGTAAAAGCCCTCTTATCGGGCTCATTAACGGCCTCGTCTAAAATTATTTACAGTGTTTTTTTATTTGATCACCGGCCCCGGGGAAACCAAGGGTTTTCGCCTTGTTCCAGTCCGTACAGGCATTTTCCTCATCGTTGAGCTGGAACCTGCAATTGCCGCGCAGGTAAAGGGCTTCGGCTACATCACCCGATCCTGGCATGAGGTTGATGAAGGTGTTGTAGTCATCAATGGCAGCTGTGTAATTCCTCACATCGGTAAAGGCTTCGGCCCGGTTGAAAAAAGCTTTGGCATATTTTGGGAATAGCGTAATGGCTTTATTGTAATCCTCCATCGCTTGCTTGTACTCCTTTCGGTCGAGCCAATAATTGCCCCGGTTGTAAAAGGCCATATGATAACCGGGATCGAGGGAAATAGCGGTGTTGTAATCTTTCAACTCGGCATCGGGATTCCCGGAGATGCCGTACACCAGGCCGCGGTTGTTATAAGCACGAACGAATTTCGGGTTAAGCTCTATGGCCTTCGAGTAATACTTAATGGCTTCTTTGAATTCCGCTTCATGGTGTTTACACATTCCCAGCCCGAACCATGCCGAATCGAAGTCGGGGTCGGTCTCGGTAGCTTCTTTGTAAGCCTGCCATGCCGATTTGATGAGCGTACTGTCGAATTTACGGTTGCCGACCCTGAGCAGGTCATGCACACTTTGCCTCGATCCGCAGGAAAAAATAAATGTGCAGCTTATTGCAGCACCGAACAAATAATAGAACCGGGAGAAATGCATATAAGAGCAAATTTACACCAAGTAGGGGAGTAATAAAAATGATGAGCTCACTCCACGGTACCCATGCCCTGGCGCAATATCACGGCTTCCCCGGTCGTACAATCCACCACTGTTGATGCTTCAGTATGGCCGGGACCGCCATCGATCACGATATCCACCAGCTTTTTATATTTCTCGTGAATGAGTTCGGGATCGGTAATGTAATCCATGATCTCATCGTCTTCATTATGTACGGAAGCACTCATAACGGGATTGCCTAATTCCTTTACGATATCGCGGACAATATTATTTGCAGGAACGCGGATACCAATGGTTTTTTTCCTGCTTTTGAAAATTTTCGGAACATTATTGTTGGCATCGAGAATAAAAGTGAAAGGACCCGGCAGTGTTCTCCGCATCAGCTTGTAAATACCGTTGGGAATAGGCTTACTGAAATCAGAGAGGTGCGCAAGATCATGGCAGAGCAAAGAAAAATTCGCTTTTTCCAGCTGAATATTCTTTAACCGGGCAATGCGCTCGGCTGCCTTTGGCCTGGTGATGTCACAGGTAAACGCGTAAACGGTATCGGTTGGACAGATCACTACGCCACCCCCACGCAGGCATTCGCACACGTAGTTCACCTCGCGAATGTTGGGGTTGGCAGGGTGGATGCGGAGGAGCATGGTGAAAAGGTCGTTAAGTGGTTATAAGCTCGCTCGCGTGATCAGGCAGCCATAAGTAGTCATTAGGTTGTAAGCGATAACTACTCACCGACTACTTAATGACCCCCTGATGACCTTTTCTATTTCTTCGCGTCAGCCAAAAACTGTGCGAGGCCGTTATCCGTGAGCGGGTGCTTAAGCAATTGAAGTATCGCGCTGAGCGGGCAAGTGGCTATATCCGCCCCGATCTTCGCACATTCTAAAATATGTACGGGGTGACGGACCGATGCAGCAAGAATTTCAGTCTTGATCCCGTAATTATCAAATATCAAACGAATATCGGCAATGAGGTCAAGCCCGTTGGTGGTCACATCATCCAGCCTGCCGATGAAAGGAGAAACAAATGAAGCCCCGGCCTTGGCGGCAACAAGTGCCTGCCCTGCAGAGAAGATCAAGGTGCAATTGGTGCGTATCCCTTTGGAAGCAAAATATTTTATCGCTTTCACCCCGTCTTTTATCATCGGGATCTTCACCACTATTTGTTTGTGAAGTTTCGCGAACGCTTCACCTTCCTTGATCATACCTTCATAATCCGTGCTCAGCACTTCAGCACTCACATCTCCGGTCACGATATTGCAGATATCGACATAATGTTTTTTGATGTTCTCTTCGCCTTTGATGCCTTCCTTGGCCATAAGTGAGGGATTGGTGGTCACTCCATCGAGCACCCCTAATTCCTGTGCTTCTTTGATCTGCGCGAGGTTCGCGGTATCGATAAAAAACTTCATGATCGCTTTTTTTTGTGAGGCATAAAGGTAAGAGGTAGGAAATAAGGCGTAAGAGGAAGTAATTAACAACTTTTCAAGAAGCCTCAACGATTTCCAAAAAAGGGCGCGGATCTGCGAATACGAATCCGATGAGCTAAAGTAAAATGCACCGGCATTCGTATGCGTAAATTTGTACGTGATCCCGAGCTTGACGAGGGACGTAATTCGTAGGATAGTAAGATGGGTGGAGAATAAAAAATGGGCAAGCTACTTATATCGCACCGCTACAACCGTTTACCCTTGCTACGTTCCCGTCCTGGGGGAGTTCACAGGAGCTGGTCGTATAAGACTTGCCCGCGCAAATATAGAAAAAAAGGTTATCGGTCACTGGTTATTAGTCAATAGCCATTTGTCATTGGAATGCCAAAAGATGTTAAGGGTACAATAAAAAAGCCGTTTCGAGGTAATGTATATCTTTGACGAAAAATCAAAACCATGCTGTACAGAAAAGCTGCGGAACTTGGAGTGATAAGCGGGCTCATCGGCATCGGGATCAGTATCGCATCCTATGCGGCTGGGGTTGGAGTTATGACCAGTTGGTCGTTCGGGATCAGCTTGCTGCTCGTTTATCTCGGTGTGGATATTTTTCTTTCGTTGAGGATCAAGAAGGTCCCGATGGAAGAGATAACATATGGCCAGGCATTGTCGGCCATCCTTGTTTTCATGATCGTTGGAGGCATTCTTACCACCATTTATTCCGTTATTCTTTTCCGTTACATTGACCCTGACCTTGCTCAGAAAATGAAGGACGCTACTATACAAAACACCGCCAAATTCATGGAAGATATGGGGACTCCCCAGGAAAAGATAGACGAGACCATTGATAAAATGAAGGCGGAACCTTCGGAAATGACCGTGGGAAAGATAGCGAAGGGTGGCTTGATCCGCCTGGGATTCTACCTGGTTTTTGGATTGATCATGGCCATTTTCGTGCGTAAGCAAAAGCCCATGTTCGATAATACTGCATTGGACAGCAATATCAGCCCTTCATGAACATTTCCGTTGTCATTCCTTTATATAACGAAGAAGAATCGTTGCCCGAGTTGTGCGAGTGGATCGCGCGCGTGATGAAGGAAAATAATTTCACGTACGAGATCATACTCGTGGATGACGGCAGCAATGATGGCTCCTGGAAGGTGATAGAAACATTGAGTGAACAGAACTCAAATGTGCGCGGCATAAAATTCAGGAGGAACTATGGAAAATCAGCGGCCCTTAATGTTGCTTTCGAAGCTACAAAAGGCGATGTGGTGATCACCATGGATGCCGACCTGCAGGACAGCCCGGATGAGATCCCGGAACTGTATAAAATGATCACGGCAGAAGGATACGATCTTGTTTCGGGTTGGAAAAAGAAACGGTACGATCCTATTTCCAAAACCATTCCCACCAAATTATTCAACTGGGCCACACGCAAGGTCTCCAAAATAAATAACCTGCACGATTTCAACTGCGGGCTCAAAGCCTATCGCAAGGATGTGGTGAAAACGATAGAAGTGTATGGCGAGATGCACCGTTACATTCCCGTTATCGCGAAGTGGGCGGGCTTTCATAAGATAGGAGAGAAGGTGGTGCAGCACCGCGAGCGTAAGTACGGCAAAAGTAAATTCGGCCTGGAACGTTTCATCAACGGCTTTCTCGACCTGATGACGATCTCGTTCGTGGGAAGATTCGGGAAGAGGCCCATGCACTTTTTCGGGTTGTGGGGAACGGGGATGTTCTTCATCGGCTTTTGTTCGGTGGTATGGCTGGGCGCGAGTAAACTTTATGATGTGTACCACGGTGTTCATGCCACACTCATTACCGAGCGGCCCATATTTTACATAGCACTCACTGCCATGATCCTCGGCACCATGCTTTTCCTGGCCGGTTTCCTGGGTGAGCTCATCTCCAGGAATTCTCCTACGCGCAACAATTATCTTATAGAAAAAAGATTGCGCGGGGAGGAGTGATCCGCTCTTACATTTCCTTTCCATGAAGATCATCATCATCGGTCCGGCACATCCTTTACGCGGTGGACTTGCGGCTTTTAACGAGCGCATGGCCCGCGCGCTGCAACAGGAAGGCCACGAGGTGGAGATCTATTCCTTCAGTTTGCAATACCCGAAAATCCTTTTTCCCGGTAAAACACAGTTCACCGATGCCCCCGCACCGGCCGGGCTCAAAATAATTTCACGCATCAATTCCATCAACCCTTTCAATTGGGAAAGTGTGGGCCGCGAGATAAAAAATAGAAACCCGGATCTCGTTATCGTTGCCTACTGGAT